>CANGDZ010000016.1 GCA_947452785.1 Comamonadaceae bacterium
AGTCTTAGATGCGACTTCTTTGACCATCTGCGCACCCATGTTTTGCAGTTTGTCTTTGAGTTCGATTTCTTTGGCGACGGACACACCGTCTTTGGTCACGGTAGGGGCGCCGAACGAGCGCTCCAACACCACGTTACGACCCTTAGGGCCCAAAGTCACTTTGACCGCGTTGGCCAAAATGTTCACGCCTTCAACCATGCGTGCGCGGGCTTCGCCGCCGAAAATTACGTCTTTTGCTGCCATTTTGAATTCTCCAGAATTTGATTCAGTATTGATTTGAAGCGTAGTGAGCGGTTGTCAGGCAAGGCGCACGGAGCACAGTCACCGCAACGACCTCGGGGGTCGTGAGGATGGCGAGCACCGCGCAACGCCGCATGGCAATCGCGCCGTAGCTTGTTTATTCGACTACGGCGAAGAGGTCTTCTTCTTTCATGACGAGCAACTCGTCGCCATCGACCTTGACGGTCTGGCCGCTGTACTTGCCGAACAACACGCGGTCGCCGACTTTGACAGTCAGGGCTTTCAGATCGCCTTTGTCATTGGTCTTGCCTGGGCCGACGGCCAAGACTTCGCCTTGGTCTGGTTTTTCAGCGGCTGAATCAGGAATCACGATGCCCGAAGCAGTTTTGGTTTCGCTTTCGACACGTTTGACGATCACGCGATCGCCCAAAGGACGCAGTTTCATGGAATCTCCTTGAATATGAAACAAAGGTTAAAAAGCAAGGCGCAGACTTGAAAATTCAAGTGAACGCAAATTTTGCAACGTGGCGACAGGGCTTGTTAGCACTCTCTACCTACGAGTGCTAATGATAAGGGCATTTGCCCGGGTTTCAAGTGCTGGGGTGCAATTTGCCATTTGAAATGCCTGACGGCCTAGGGGAAAGTCCGCAACACGCGAAAGTCAAATGGACTACAAAATAATCCATTCCAACGGAGTCGCCATGATCACTGCTTTGTCCCCCGCCGAAATCGCCCATTACCAGCAGCAGGGCTACGTTATTCCGGCTTATCAACTGGAGCCGCAAGTCTTGTCCAGGACCCAAGAGGCGCTGGATAACTTGATCCGCAACAACCCCGGCGTACGCCCCGAAAAACTTGTCAGCGCGCACATTGAGGGGCCCAACAAAGAGGGGGTGATCGGCAGCCGCGCCTTTTTGGACTTAGCTATGCACAAGCCCATCGTGGATTTGGTCGAGCAAGTAATTGGCCCCGACATTGTGCTGTGGGGTTGCCATGTGTTTTGCAAGCCTGCGCAGGAGGGTTTTGAAACCCCGTGGCACCAGGACGGGCATTATTGGCCGATCCGGCCCTTGGCCACCTGCACCGTGTGGGTGGCGCTGGAACCCAGCACCCGCGAGAACGGTTGTTTGCGGGTGATCCCAGGCTCGCAAGCAGGCCAGCATTTACACCCGCATCTGCACGAAGACCGCACGGATTTGACGCTGAACCAGCGCATGGCCGAGGGCGCTTTTGATGAGGCCGATGCGGCGGATCTGGAGTTGCAGCCGGGTCAGATGTCGATGCACGATGTGTACATGATTCACGGCGCCAAGGCCAACACCTCGGGGCAGCGGCGCACTGGCGTGGCACTGCGCTATATGCCGGCCAGTTCGGTGTTTGATCGCAATTTGAAACCCATGGACGGTCAGACCGGTGTGCCGGTGAGCTTTGCCACCAGGCCCCTGTGGTTGCTGCGAGGACGTGACGTGTCAGGGCTCAACGATTTCAAGACCGGCCACGCCTGAGGCCGCACACCAAGGGATTACCTGAACTGGACAGGGCTTGGGGGGCCGCCCACAATGAACTTCTCATTCACAGAGGAGTTTTCATGTCGATTTCGCGTCGTGATGTATTGCAAATGGCCGGTGTCACCGGGTTATTGAGCGCCGTGGGCCAACAGGCCTGGGCGCAAGCCCAATTGGAAAGTTTGAAAATCATCACCGGGTTTCCACCCGGCGGTACATCAGACGCCATCTGCCGTCGCGTCTCTGAAAAAATTGCACCCTCGGGTTACACCAAAGCGGCTTTTGTCGAAAACAAAACCGGCGCAGGCGGCCAGATTGCGGTGCAGTTTGTGCGCAATGCCCCGGCCGATGGCGCCACGGTGCTGCAAACGCCCATGTCCATGTTGGGCATTTACCCACATATTTACAAAAAACTGCCTTACGACCCGGTGGCCGATTTGGCCCCGGTGAGCTTGGGTTGCGTTTTTGACTTTGGCTTTGCAGTGGGTCCCATGGTCCCCGCCACGGTGAAGAACATCCCCGACTTTTTGGCTTGGTGCAAAGCCAACCCCATGCTGGCCAACTTTGGCTCACCGGCTGCGGGTTCAACCCCGCATTTCATTGGGACTTTGCTTGGTAATTACGCCAATGTGGATCTCAAGCATGTGGCTTTCAGGGGCACGCAACCGGCCATTTTGGACATGATCGGCGGCCAGATTGCGGCGGTGTCTGGCCCGATTGGTGAGTTCACCCAGCATGTGGCCGCAGGCAAGTGCCGCTTGTTGGCGGCCTCGGGCGCCAAGCGCAGCCAGTTTGCCCCGAACACGCCCACTCTGGTCGAGCAGGGTCTGAAGGGCTTTGTGTATGACGAGTGGTTTGGTTTTTATGTGCCGGCCAAAACGCCGGCGGACGTGATCACGCGCTTGAACGCCGCCATGCGCGTGGCCTTGGCTGCGCCTGAAACCGTCAATGGTCTGGCCATGATGGGCTTGGTGGCGCAGTCGTCCACACCGGCCGAATTGGCGGCGCGACTCAAGTCGGACACCGAACTGTGGGGCCCTCTGGTCAAGACCATTGGATTCTCGGCGGATGCCTGAGTGACGGCGCTGACGCGTTTCACGCTCAACGGCCAAACCCAAGCAGTGAGCGCGCAGGGCATCCAGGGGCAGGCGATGCTGCTGGATGTGCTGCGCAACCACCTGGGTTTGCGTGCCACCCGGCAGGGCTGCGGCCAGGAGCAGTGCGGCGCCTGCCATGTGCTGGTCGATGGCCGCTCGGTTCCCTCTTGCACCTTGCCGCTGTGGTCGGTGGAGGGCCGCAAGGTCACGACCTTGGAAGGGGCCACCAAAATTCAAGGGCAAGGCTCAGCCGAGGCCGCGGTGCTGCATACCTTGCAAACCGCTTTTGCGGCTGAGCAGGCGGCGCAATGCGGCTTTTGCACCAGCGGCATGCTGATCGGTGCGGCGGCTTTGATTTTGCAAAACCCGCAGCCCACCGATGCACAGGTGCGCACCGCCTTGGACCGGCATTTGTGCCGCTGCGGCGCGCACAACCGCATTGTGCGGGCGGTGCATCGGGCGGCCGCGGCTTGGACTATGTCGATAAATGCGCCAAGTCAGGTGCCAAATGACTGAAAGCACAGATTCTTTGGGCACGCCGCAGACGCCTTGCCCCGCCAGCCTCAAAAACCATCCTCGCTTGTCATCGTGGCTGCGCTTCACCGCCGATGGCCGCGTGGGCGTGTTTACCGGCAAGGTGGAGCTGGGGCAGGGCATCTTGCATGCCTTGCAGTCGATCGCAGCACAAGCGCTCGTGCTGGATGCGCAGCACATAGACCTGCTGCCCACCAGCACCGCGCAAAGCCCGGACGAAGGCATGACCTCTGGCAGTTTGTCGGTGCAAGACTCGGGCACCGCCATTCGCCACGCCTGCACGCTGGCCCGCGCTTTACTGCTGCATACGGGTGCGGCGTCTTACGCCGACTTACCAGGCTTGATCGACATGGACCAACCGGTCGATTGGACTTTGCCCGGCACGTCGTTGAACATAGCGCAGGACGCGGGGCGCGAAGATTTGCGCCGGATCATTCACGGCCATGCCGACTTCATTCACGATCTGCAACCCGAAGGCTTGCTGCACGGGCGCATGCTTCGACCGCGCAAGCTGCGTGCGCAGTTGGATGAAGCGGTGTGGGCGCAAGTGGCCGTGCAGTTTGCCTCGCGCCAAGTGGGGCCGGGCGCCGCTTGGCCCGCTGCGCTGCAACTGGTGCGCGACGGGCAATTGGTTGGTGTGATCGCACCGAGCGAAGCCTGGGCAGAAACGGCCGCTCAGGTCTTGCACCGCGATCTGAAGTGGCAGGCCCAGCCCCATGGCCTGAGCCTTATGGACAGCGAGGGCGCATGGGAAAAACAGACCGCAGAAACCCAGGTGTTTCACGAAAGCGGTGCGGCCGGTGAACCGGGCGCCGGCGACCCACAGTTCAGCGCCGACTACTTTCGCCCCTACCTGCATCACGCCTCGATGGGGCCGAGCTGCGCCTTGGCGCATTGGACGCCAGAGGGTTTAAAGGTCTGGAGCCATAGCCAAGGCGTGTTTGCTTTGCGGCGTGATTTGGCGCTCGCTCTGGGCTTGCCATCCGAACAGGTGGAAGTCACCCATGTGCGCGGCGCTGGCTGCTACGGCCACAACGGCGCCGATGACGTGGCGTTTGATGCCGCTTGGCTGGCGCGGCACTGCCCAGGCCGGCCCCTGCGCATGCTGTGGAGCCGCGCCGATGAAATGGTGTGGTCACCACTGTCGCCGGCCATGCGCATGCGTGTCTCGGCAAAGCTCAATACCAATCATGAATTCACCGATTGGCAGCATGAGGTCTGGAGCCAAGGTCACAGCTCCCGGCCGGGTCGCGCCGCCACACCCGCGTTGTTGGGCAGTTGGCAGACCGCCCAGCCATTTCCAGCACTGGAGCCGATCAACGTGGCAGCTGCGGCGGGCGCCGGTGCCGAGCGCAATGCGATCCCGCCTTATCGCTGCGCGCATGTGAAAGTGGTGGCGCACCGATTGCTGGGCGTGCCGCTGCGCAGCTCGGCCATGCGGGCTTTAGGCGCGCATGGCAATGTGTTTGCCGCCGAAAGCTTTATTGACGAAATTGCCCATGCGCGCGGTCTGGACCCGCTGGCTTTTCGCTTGGGGCTTCTCGACGATCCGCGCGCGCAAGCCGTGCTGCGCGTGTTGGCTGAAAGAGTCCATTGGTCAGCGCGCCGTGCCGAACTGCTCACCCAAGAGGGCTGGGGCCTGGGCTTGGCGTTTGCCCGCTACAAAAGCAAAGGCGCGTATTGCGCAGTGGCCGCCGAAGTGGAGGTGACGGACGAAGTGCATGTGCGCCGCCTGACGGTGGTCGCCGACATTGGCCAGGTGGTGCACGCCGATGGCGCCGTGTCGCAACTGGAAGGCGGTGCTATTCAGTCCACCAGTTGGGCTTTGAAAGAAGCGGTGCGCTTTGATGCCGAAAAAATCTTGACGCAGGACTGGGAGGCTTACCCCATCTTACGTTTCAGCGAAGTGCCCGCGGTGGACGTGCACCTGATGCCCGGCGGTGAGAACCCCAGTTTGGGGGCGGGTGAGGCCACCCAAGGCCCAACCACGGCGGCCATTGCCAACGCCGTGTTTCATGCCTTGGGCGTCAGGGTGCGCGAGTTGCCGTTGACCGCTGAAGCCATTCAGCGGGCCATGGGTTGATGCAATCAAAAAATGCTTGCATTCGCAAGGCTGCTTGCTGTAATTGCAAGCATGAACGGCAAGCACACCAAGACATTGAGGTCGGTATTTGCGAAGCCAATTGAAGACAACATCAAGTTTTCGGACATTGAGGCCTTGGTGGTCGGCTTGGGCGGCGAAGTGCGCGAAGGCGACGGATCGCGGGTGGCCTTATTGCTGAACGGCGGCGTCAAGCATGCCCACCGGCCGGATCCTGGCAAAGAGGCCAAGCGCTATCAGGTCAAGGAAATCAAGGAATGGCTAATGGCCGTAGGAGTCACGGTATGAGCAGCATTAATTACCAAGGTTATACCGCCCGAATTGAGTTCTCTGAGGAGAGATGGCGTTTTCTGGGGCAAGGTGCTGGGTTTGCCGAGCAGTACCAGTATCACTTTTGAAGGCAAAACGGTGGCACAGTTGACGCAAGATTTCCACCGCGCCATTGATTTTTATAGGGATGACTGTGCGAAGACAGGCAAGCCGCCGATCAAACCTGCCAGCGGCAAATTGATGCTGCGGGTTGCGCCCGAAGTGCACAGTGCCGCCTTGATCGCCGCGCAGGCCAGCGGAGTGAGCCTGAATCAGTGGGCTGCAGGGGTGTTACAGGCGGCAGCGCATATTGGGTGAGGCCTGAGCGGGGGGGGCGCACCGGCCCGTCATCTTGGCGGGGAAACTCTAAGCCTCAGGCAAAAAACCACCTTGCTGGCGCAGACCGGCATGCGCAGGGCTGACCAACTGTTCAATGAATTGAGCTGCCGCTTGCGGGTGCGTACTGGCGGTGCACACGGCAGCAGTGTAGACCGTGGCCAGCTCAAACACTGAGGGTAGATCGGCCACCAGATCGATGCCGTCGGTGATCAAAATTTCGGTCACTTGGGTGCAGCCGATCACCTGCGGGTCGTCGCACTCGGCCATGGCTTTCATGGCGGTGGCGCCGTTGGGGAAGGGCCGCAGGCGCTCGGCCACTTCGGTGGCGATGCCCAGTTCGTTCAGCACCTTCATAAAGTGAATGCCGGCCGTGGCCAGTTGCGGGTCCGGAAAGTAAATGCCAGTGGCCTTGCGCAGCGCTTGGCGCAAGCGCTCTGCCGTGTCGACCTCGGGCCAAGGCGTGCCGGCTTTGACGGCGATGCCGGTTTTCACAATGCCCAGTTTTCGGTCCGAGCTCGCCATCACTTGGCCGGACTGCACCAAGCCGTCGATCAAGGCTTGGGTCAAGATCAACACGTCGCAGGCTGCGCCCTCCAGCAGGCGTTGCTTCATGGCACCGACGGCGCCAAAGGTGGCGTCCAGTTTCAGGCTGCTGTTCGCTTCGAAAGAGGCTTGCAGTTGACGCACCAGGCCTTGGGCCGCGCCGCCGCTGAGTAAATGCAAAGAGGTCATGGGTTCAGTCGAGTTTGATGCCGGCCGTCTTGATGACATGTGTCCATTTGGCGATGTCGTCGTTCAGGTATTTTTCAAATTGCGGCGGGGTCATCACCAAGGGCACTGCGCCTTGCTTGCTCCAGGTTTGCTTCACCTCGGCTTGGCTGGAAATTTTGGAAATCGTCTCGTTGAGTTTGTCCACAATGGCTTTAGGCGTGCCTTTGGGTGCCATCACACCGAGCCAGATGGTGGCTTCATAACCGGGTACACCCGCTTCGCTCACGGTGGGCACATCGGGCAGAACGTCCGAGCGTTGTTTGCCGGTGGTGGCGATCGCTTTGACCTTGCCCGCTTTGACTTGCTCGGTCATGGTTGTGACGGCATCAAACATCATGTCGACCTGTCCGCCAATCACGTCGGTGCGAGCGCCCGAGCTGCCTTTGTAAGGGATGTGCACCATCGAGATCTTGCCCATGCTTTTGAACAATTCGCCAGCCATGTGGTAGGGCGTTCCGGGGCCTGAAGAGGCGTAATTGAGCTTGCCCGGCTCGGACTTGGCGCGCTTGAGCACATCGGCCAAGGTGTTCAGACCTGCGCCGGGGTTGGCCACCAAAACCAGGTCGGAGTAGTTGATAGGCGCAACACCGACAAAGTCACGCATCAAAGCGTAGGGCTTGTTGGGGATCAGCGACTCGTTCACCGTTTGGGTGTTCGACATCAAGAGCAGGGTATAGCCGTCGGGCGTGGCTTTGGCCGCCAGGTCGGTGCCAATCACCGAGCCTGCGCCGGGTTTGTTGTCCACTACAAACGACTGGCCCAAGCTGTCTTGCAAGCGCTGCGCAATGAAGCGTGCATAGTTATCGGCAGGACCGCCAGTGGCAAACGGCACGATGATTTTGACCGGGTGGTTGGGGTAGCCCGAACTTTGCGCCTGGGCTTGCCCAGATGCACCCAACACAGCGGCCAGCAGGGCCCCAGTGAGTGAGACGATGAAACGGCTTGGCATTCGATGTTCTCCTGGTTTATTCAACTTTGCCGATTTTCCGCACCACATCGGTCATTTGGCGGGCATCGGCTTGCACATATTTTTCAAAATCAGGACTGTCCAAAAACACCACAGGACTGCCGGTGTTTTGAATCACTTCGCGCACCTTGGGGTCTTGCGCTGCGATGCGGGCGGCGGCGCGCACACGCTGTGCAATCGCCTCAGGGGTGCCGCTGGGGATGAACAGGCCTGACCACTGCGCGTATTCCGCGTTGTAACCCAGGTCCTTCAGGCTGGCGACCTCGGGCATAGAGGCCAAGGGAGCGTGGCCCCAATGCGCCAGCACGCGCAGTTTGCCGGCTTTGACCTGTTGCAGCACGGTGGCCGGGCCGGTCGAAACGGCGTCAATTTGACCCCCTAGCAGCGCCAACACGGCCGGTCCTGCACCGGTGAAGGGAATGTGGGTGAGTTTCATTCCCGCCGTTTGGGCCAGGATTTCCATGGGCACATGCATCGTGCCGTAGTTGCCGGACGAGCCGTAGTTCAGGACCCCTGGGCGTTTGCGTGCGTCTTCGATGAACTCTTTGGCATTTTTCCAGGGTGCATCGGCGCGCACCGCCAGCACCGTGGGGTCAGCGGTGTAGCGGGCGATCGGGCGCAAATCGTTCAAGCCAAACATGGGGCTGCGCCCAAGCAAGGCGTCGGCTTCGGGCAGCACGGTCAGGGAAGAGAGCGCCATCAAGAGGGTGTGGCCGTCGGGCTTGGCGCGTGCCACCATGCCCATGCCAATGCCGCCGCCGGCGCCTCCTTTGTTGTCAACCACCACGGGCTGGCCTAACTCGCGGCTCAGGGCCTCAGCCACCGGCCTGGCCACGATGTCGGCCAAGCCACCCGGCGGGAAGGGCACAACCAAGGTGATGGCGCGTGTGGGGTAAGCCGGCGTTTGTGCCAGGGCGGGAGCGCTCAGGCTTGACAGTGTCACCAGCAGGGACAGTCCGGCAAAGGCGAGGTTGGATAAACGGTCTTTGAGGGGTCGGTGTATGCCATGCTTCATGTTTGTCTCCGTGCAGGTCGGACGCTGTATGTCAAAAACGCTACTTATGCAGTCTTGCCACACTCTAACACCGGGTATTTAAATTGCAGTTTTGTTGCTTATATAACTCGCGTCACAATGTGGGCACTTTTTTCAATTTTGGGAATACCCATGCGCATTGCTGCTTTTTTCTACCAAGGTCAACCGCAAGTCGGTTTGGTGTCAGACGACTTGCAAACGGTCAGTCTCTTGGACCTGTCATTGGCCGAGCGTGAATTGGGCGCACTGACGCTGGTGGACCGGCTTTCGCGTGGCGAGGCTTTGCCCGCGCAAGGCGAGACCGTGCCTTTGGCCGAAGTGCAACTGCGCGCGCCGCTGCCGCATCCGCGGCGCAATATTTTTTGCGTCGGTAAAAACTACCATGCGCACGCCAAAGAATTTGCTCGCAGCGGTTTTGACAGCAGCGCCCAAGCCGGTGGGGAAATACCTGCCGAGCCGATCATTTTCTCCAAGGTGCCCGAATGCGTGATTGCCACCGGCGAAGCGATTGAGATGCCCATGGTCTCCATCGCCATCGACTACGAAGCTGAATTGGCGGTGGTGATTGGCAAGGGCGGCAAAGGCATCAGCAAAGCCGATGCCATGGACCATGTGTGGGGTTACACCATCGTCAACGACGTGACCGCACGCGACTGGCAAAACCGCCATATGCAGTGGCACATGGGCAAGTCGTTTGATACCTTTTGCCCCATGGGCCCTTGGCTGGTGAGCGCAGATGCCTTGGACGGCACCAACACCCGCGTGCGCTGCTGGGTGAACGGACAAGAGCGTCAAAACGCCTCGACCACCGATTTGATTTTTGACATCCCAACCTTGATCGAAACGTTGAGCGCAGGCATCACGCTCTACCCCGGCGACGTGATCGCTACCGGCACGCCAGTGGGCGTGGGCATTGGTTTTAAGCCGCCGCAGTACCTGAAGGCGGGCGACGTGGTGCGGGTGGAGATTGACGGCATTGGCGTCTTGGAAAACCCGGTGACATAAGCGACTGCTGCGACTTGACCTGTTCCGACTCGGCATGAAAAAAGGGCGGTCACCGTGAGGCGATCGCCCTTTGCCGTTAAGGCGCTGGTGGGGTGCTGGCTTATTTCAAACCGGCTTGCGCGCGCAAGGTGGCGGCCAGGTTGGTACGCTCCCAAGTGAACTCGGGCTCGTCACGGCCAAAGTGGCCGTAGGCGGCGGTCTTGGTGTAGATCGGGCGCAGCAAGTCGAGCATTTGGATGATGCCTTTAGGACGCAGGTCAAAGTGCTCGTTCACCAGAGCGGCGATTTGCTCTTCAGGAATCACGTTGGTGCCCATGGTGTTCACGGTGATGTTCATCGGACGTGCCACGCCGATCGCGTAAGCGACCTGGATCTGGCACTGTGTTGCCAAACCGGCGGCCACAATGTTTTTCGCCACATAGCGTGCGGCGTAAGCAGCCGAGCGGTCCACCTTGGAAGGATCTTTGCCCGAGAACGCGCCGCCACCGTGCGGGCAAGCGCCACCGTAGGTGTCGACAATGATCTTTCGGCCCGTGAGGCCGCAATCACCTTGGGGGCCGCCAATGACAAAGCGGCCGGTGGGGTTGATCAGGTACTTGGTGTCTTGCAGCCATTCTTTGGGCAGCACCGGCTTGATGATCTCTTCGATGATGGCTTCGGTGAAGCTGGCCTTCATTTTCGTGGCCGTCTCGGACTGGTCCGGGCTGTGTTGGGTCGACAACACCACGGTGTCGATGCTGTGCGGCTTGCCATCCACATAGCGCATGGTCACTTGGCTCTTGGCGTCGGGGCGCAAGAAAGGCAGGCGGCCGTCTTTGCGCAACTGCGCTTGGCGCTCAACAAGGCGGTGCGCGTAGTAAATCGGCGCAGGCATCAGGTCGGGGGTTTCGCTGCAGGCGTAGCCAAACATCAGGCCCTGGTCGCCAGCGCCGATGTTCAGGTGGTCGTCAGACGCATGGTCCACCCCTTGGGCGATGTCATTGGACTGCTTGTCGTAGCAGACCATGACAGCGCAGCCTTTGTAGTCGATGCCGTACTCGGTGTTGTCGTAACCGATGCGCTTGATGGTGTCGCGAGCGACCTGGATGTAGTCCACATGCGCGTTGGTGGTGATCTCACCGGCCAACACCACTAGACCGGTATTGGTCAGGGTTTCGGCGGCAACGCGGCTGCGCGGGTCTTGGGTAAAGATGGCATCGAGGATCGCGTCAGAAATTTGGTCAGCGACTTTGTCGGGGTGACCTTCGGAGACGGATTCGGATGTGAATAGATAGTCGTTCGCCATGAAAATTTCCTTCAGTTATAGGCATGCGGTTTAAATTGCGCTGCCTTGTGCTGTTGGGCCCAGGCGAACGCTTTAGCAGTTTTGTCTTTTCAGACAAGGCACAATGTCGGGCAGTCCCTTGTTGTGTGTCGCCCTGCAAGTTGCTCTGTTAACTCAGCGACCCTCGTAGTTTATCAAATTTGGCATGTATTTCTGGTTTCGCTTACTTTCCCGTTGGCCTTTGTGGGCATTGCATGCCGTGGGCCATGCCATGGGTTGGCTGGCTTGGCTGGGCTCGCCACGTTACCGCCGGCGCTTTTTAGAGAACATTGCGCAGGCTCAGATTCCGCTCAGCCAGGCTTGGGGTGCGATCGGTCAGGCCGGTTGTATGTCCAGCGAACTGCCCCGTTTGTGGCTCGGGTCTATGCCTGCCGTGCGTTGGCAAGGCGATGCGGTGGTGGACGCCGCTTATGCCAGCGGAAAGGGCGTGATTTTTTTAACGCCGCATTTGGGCTGCTTTGAGATCACCGCGCAAGCGCTGGCGCAGCGCTATAGCCCCCGCTTCGGCGCGTTGACCGTGTTGTTCAGGCCTGCGCATCAGGCGGGGTTGGCGCAGGTGATGGAAGAGGCGCGAGGCCGTGAGGGGCTGGAGACCGCGCCCACGACGTTGGCCGGCGTGCGCCAAATGATCAAAGCCTTGCGTGCAGGGCGTGCCGTGGGCCTGCTGCCCGACCAAGTGCCGCCCGAAGGCATGGGCCAATGGGCGCCGTTTTTTGGCAAACCCGCCTACACCATGACCTTGGCCGCGCGCTTGGCGCAGCAGACCGGGGCGCGGATTGTCTTGATCTGGGGCGAGCGCCTCGCTTGGGGCCGGGGCTTTGATTTGCATGCCAGCGGCCTGGACCGACCCTTGTCGGCGTCTTTGGACGAGGCCGTGTTGCAAATCAACCAAGCCATGGAAGCCTTGGTGCAAAGCTGCCCCAGCCAGTACCTGTGGGGTTACGCTCGCTACAAAGCGCCGCGCAAGGAGTTGTGATGGTGCGTTTGCTGATCGCTTTCATGCGCTTGATCGCGCCCTTGCCTTTGCCGCTGCTGCGAGCGCTGGGCTGGGGTTTTGGCATGCTGCTGTTTGCCTTGGCCCATGCGCGCCGGCATGTGGTGCAGGTGAATTTGCGCCACTGTTTTCCTGAACTGTCGGACGGCGAACGCGCAGCTTTGGCGCGCCAGCATTTTGTGCAGGTGGGCCAATCTTTGATCGACCGCGCTTGGCTCTGGCACGCGCCACTGGGGGTGGTGCGCCAGCGCCTGCAATGGACCGGTGCCGTAGAGCAACTGGCGGGCGAACAACCCACGGTGATTTTTGCGCCGCACTTTGTCGGCTTGGACGCGGGTGGACTGGCGCTGACCTTGCACAGCAGCACACCGGTGGCTTTTATTTATGTCACGCAGTCGAACCCGGATTTGGAGCGCTGGGTGAATCAGGGGCGTGAGCGGGGCGGGCCGGTCAAGCCGTATTTCCGTCACGACGGCGTGAAACACATCGTCACAGCCTTGCGCCATGGCGAAAAATTACACCTCTCGCCCGACATGGATTTGGGCGCGGAAGACTCGGTGTTTGTGGACTTCATGGGCGTGCCCACGGCCACTGTCACATCACTGTCGCGCTTTGCCAAATTGGGCCGCGCGCAGGTGGTGCCCATGCTCACTCGCATGACGCCCGCCGGCTACACCATCGAGGTCTTGCCCGCTTGGACCGATTTCCCGTCGGGCGACTTGACCCAGGACACCGAGTGCATGAACGCGCGTTTGGCCGAGTGGATTGCCACCATGCCCAGCCAGTATTACTGGGTACACAAGCGCTTTAAAACGCGGCCTGAAGGTCAGCCTGCTTTGTACTGAGCGGCTTCTTTTGACTTGGGGTCAGGCCGCACCGCGCGCCAAAAAAGCGCTGATTTCTTGCACCACCCGCTCAGGCTCTTCGTGCACAACCCAATGCGAGGCCTGGGGCAGCGGCACAAGCGTCAGGTCGGCGATGTAGTCTGCCAAGCCCTCGGTCAGGCAGGGCAGCAAGGCATGATCTTGTTGGCCCCAAATCACCAGGGTGGGGCGTTCAATGCGCAGCATATCCATGGGCAAACTCACTGCAGCTGCTGCAGGCTCGCCGGGACGGGGCGGGCGCAACGGCGAGGCTCGGTAGTAGTTCAAGCCGCCGCGCAAACCGTGCCGCCAAAGTTGGCGGTAGTCCTGTTTGACTTGTTCGGTTAGCCATTGGGGTGGGGCGCTGGGTGTCCGGTGGGAGGCATCTTCATTCGCCGAGTGGGCCGACAACACGGCCAGCAGTTTTTCGAAATTGTTGGCCCCATAGGCCGCTTCGGCGTCGTCCTGGATCAGTTCATTCATGTAGGTGCTGGCCGCTTGCTGCGCCGGGTTGTGTTGCAGCTCACGCAAAAATGTCCCCGGGTGCGGCGAGTTGATGATCACCAGCTTAGCTAAGCGCTGCGGGTGCTGGTTGGCCAGATTCCAGGCCACCGCGCCGCCCCAGTCGTGAGCCACCAAAGCCGCCAGCGGGGCCGGGGGTGTTTGGGCGCCGCATTCGCTGTCGATCAACGCGAGCACGTCTTGCACCAGAAATTTGGCGCGGTAGTCTTTTACTTCGGGGGGCGCGCTGGAGCGTTCATAGCCGCGCAAATTGGGCGCCACGCAGCGGTAGCCGCCGTGTTCGGGCTGGGCAAAATGTTCGAGCAGCGCGTCCCACACAAAAGCGCCTTCAGGAAAGCCGTGCAAGAACAGCAACACCGGCCGACCGCGTTGGCCGCAGGCGCGGCAACTCAAGGTGATCCCGTGGGGCAGGGCCTGCAGCCAAGTCTCGATCATGTGTTTCCTTATGGGAGCCAAGACCGAGACTTTGGACTCAATCTTCGCTTGGGGGTTCGTCTTCTTCGTTGCCGGGTTCATGGCCCAGGGCGGTCTGCGCCGCCGTAGGGCTTTGCGCCGCGTCGGGGTCGCTTGGGGCTTCGTGTGACCAGTCCCACAGCAATTGCGCGACCTCGTCCACACCCTGTTTTTTTAACGCCGAAAACAGTTTGGCTTCTCCACCGCCGGCTTGCAGTCGCGCAATCGACAGCGCTTTGGCGCCTTCGACGCGGGTCAGTTTGTCGGCCTTGGTCAGCAAAATCAAAAACTTCAGGCCTTCTTGCACCCGGGGGCGAATCACGTCCAGCAGCACTTCGTCGAGCTCGGTCAGCCCCAAGCGCGGGTCGCACAGCAAGACAATGCCTTTCAGGTTTTCACGCGTCACCAAATAGTTGGCCATGACCCGCTGCCAACGGATCTTGTCTTGCTTGGGCACAGCGGCATAGCCATAACCGGGCAAATCGGCCAGCACCGCATCGGTCAGGCCCTGCTTGCCCAGAGAGAACAAGTTGATGTGCTGGGTGCGACCTGGCCTTTTGGATGCGTATGCGAGCTGCTTTTGCTGCGTCAGGGTGTTGATGCAGGTCGATTTTCCCGCGTTGGAGCGGCCGACGAAGGCAATTTCCGGCACCGCAATGGGTGGCAGATGGTGCAACTGCGCTGCGGTGGTCAAAAAACGAGCCGTGTGCATCCAGCCCATGGGCGTGACGGGAGGCGGTGATGTGGGCGCGGCAGTGCCTGAAACAGGGGCTGCGGTGGGTTTGATGGACATGGAAAAAGAGGCGCCTCAGGCAAAAATTGGGGTTATCAGAAAACCCGGACTGCCTCCATTGTAGAATCTCGTGGTTTTGCGCCTAATCTTTTGGATGTCGCCCATGAAGTCGATTACTGTTTTTCTGATGACCGCCCTGGTGGCAGGTTCCGTTTTTGCCTCTGACGCAGCACCTAAAGCTGCCAAGCCTGATCTGGCCAAGGGTGAAGCCAGCTTCGGTGCCGTATGCGCCGCTTGCCACGCCGCCGACGGCAATTCGGGCACGCCCGCCAACCCCAAATTGGCGCAGCAGCACCCTGAGTACCTGATCAAGCAATTGCACGAATTCAAGTCGGGCAAGCGCGCCAACGCCATCATGAGCGGCTTCGCTTCGCAGTTGAGCGACGACGACATGCGCAACATCGCTTACTGGGTCAGCTCGAAAACAGCCAAACCCGGTTTCGCTAAAGACAAAGACACCGTGGCTTTGGGTGAGCGCATTTACCGCGGTGGCATTGCCGACCGCCAAGTGCCTGCTTGCGCCAGTTGCCACAGCCCCAACGGTGCGGGCATGCCTGCGCAGTACCCCCGTCTGGCAGGTCAGCATGCAGACTACACCACCACCCAAATGATTTCTTTCCGTGAAGGCGGCCGTAAAAACGGCGCGCAAATGACCATGGTGGCCGCCAAGATGAATGACCGTGAGATCAAAGCGGTCTCTGACTACATCGCTGGTTTGCGTTAAATTCAGGCGGGCTGATCAGGCCCATCTAGACAAGCGGGTCTCTTGAGACCCGTTTTTTATTGTTGTTCGACTTCGCCCAGACCCCTTTCACACGCCTCCCCTACCCATGACCGTTTCCACCCAAGGCCTGGACATTCAAACCCCATCGCGCACGCTGCGTGCGGCGGTGGAGTTGCTGTCGTCGATGCGGTTTTCCATTTCACTGCTCTCGCTCATTTGTGTGGCCTCGGTGCTGGGCACGGTGCTCAAACAGCACGAGCCCTCGTCCAATTACGTCAACCAGTTTGGCCCCTTTTGGGCCGAGGTGTTTGGCGCGATGAGCTTGTACACCGTTTACAGCGCGTGGTGGTTTTTGCTGATACTGGCCTTCTTGGTGCTCAGCACCAGCCTGTGCATTGCGCGCAACACGCCCAAAATATTTGCCGATCTGCGCACCTTCAAAGAAAACATCCGCGTCCAAAGCCTCAAGGCTTTTGGCCATCGGTTTGAGGTGACGCTGAATGAAACACCGCAAGCCGGTGCTGAGCGCATCGGCCAGATGCTGGCCGGCGGCGGCTGGAAAGTGCGTTTACAGCCGCGTGAGACGGCGCATGGCACCGGATGGATGGTGGCAGCCCGAGCGGGCGCGGTCAACAAGCTGGGCTACATAGCAGCGCACAGCGCGATTGTGCTGGTGTGCGTGGGTGGTTTGCTGGACGGCGATTTGGTGGTGCGTGCGCAAATGTGGTTGGGCGACAAAACCCCTTATGCCGGTGGCGGCATGATCGTTGACGTCAAGCCCGAGCACCGCTTGTCTGAACGCAACCCCACCTTCAGGGGGAATCTGCTAGTGGCCGAAAACACCTCGTCCAGCACTGCCATCTTGAGCCAGTCGGATGGCATTTTGATCCAGGACCTGCCGTTTGCGATTGAGCTGAAAAAATTCATCGTCGAGTACTACTCCACCGGCATGCCCAAGTTGTTTGCCAGTGACATCGTGATCCACGACAAGGCCACCGGCGAGAAAACAGAGGCGCGGGTTGAGGTGAATCACCCGGCGAATTTCAAAGGCATTGAGATTTATCAATCCAGCTTTGACGACGGCGGCTCCCGCGTCAAGCTGCAAGCCTTGCCGATGCAGGCCAACACCAAGCCGTTTGAGATCGAGGGCATCATTGGCAGCAGCGCAGAGCTGACCAATGGCCAAGACAAAATAAACCTGGAGTTCACCGGATTGCGCGTCATCAACGTGGAAAATTTTGCCGCCCAAAACGCGGGACAAAATGCCGCGGTGGATGTGCGCAAAGTGGATCTGCGCAGTGCCTTGGACGCCCGTTTGGGGTCGGGCCATAAAACCACGACCACCAAAGAGTTGCGTAACGTGGGCCCGAGCATCAGCTACAAGTTACGCGATGCCGCAGGGCAAGCGCGTGAATTTAATAATTACATGCAGCCCGTAGACACGGGCGATGGCCAGCCGGTGTTTTTGCTGGGCATGCGCGAAAACCCGGGCGAGGCCTACCGCTATCTGCGCATGCCTGCCGACGAGAACGGTTCTGCCCTGGGTTTTACGCGCTTGCGCATGGCTTTGCAAAATCCGGCCTTGCGTGAACAAGCGGTGCGCCGTTACGCCACCAAGGCGGTGGACCCCAAGCGACCTGAGCTGGCCAAGCAACTGGAGGGCTCTGCCGCGCGGGCTTTGAATTTGTTTGCCGGGCTTGAGAAAATCAAAGGCGTGAATGTGGCTGGCCTGCAAGCCTTGTCGGACTTCATGGAAACCAATGTGCCGCCCGATGAGCGCAGTCGCGCGGGTGAAATGTTGGTGCGTATT
The DNA here is from genome assembly GCA_947452785.1 of Comamonadaceae bacterium. GTDB lineage: Bacteria > Pseudomonadota > Gammaproteobacteria > Burkholderiales > Burkholderiaceae_C > Limnohabitans_A. Next base: position 17,385 of record CANGDZ010000016.1, read on the forward strand.
TTGAATGGGGTGCTGTACGAGTTGCAGGCTGTGGCGCGCGAGCAGGCCGGCGTCAAACCCATGGCGGCCGACAAAGTCCCTGCCTTCATGGCGCAATCCATCTTGGCGCTCAGTGATGCGGCTTTGTATCCAGCGCCCATGGCCTTGCTGCTGAAGGACTTTACCCAGGTGCAGGCCAGTGTGTTTCAGGTGGCACGTGCGCCGGGCAAAACCATTGTCTATCTGGGCTGCGCGCTGTTGATCGTTGGCGTCTTCTCGATGCTCTATGTGCGCGAGCGCCGTTTGTGGGTATGGCTTGAACCGCAAGCCCCCGGCGCGCCCGGCGCAGCGCAAACCCATGCCATGATGGCCTTGTCGACGAACCGCAAGACCCTGGATGGCGACCATGAATTTGACCATTTGACCCGCAAACTGCTCGGCCACGAGGCTGCCTCCGTATGAATACCATCACTTTGAATCCGGGCTATTTTTCGCAGCGCAATCTGGCCGATTGGGGCTTTGCCCTGATGGCGCTCTTGGGCATGGTGTTTGCCTTTTCGCGCTACCAAGCGGCGATGGATATTTACGAGCAAGGCATCTTGGTGGCCAGCGTGCCGGCCGTGGTCTGGCTGGCCTGGTTCTGGCGGCCTTTGCGCCATTTGATGGTGGTTGTGGCTGCCCTGGCGCTTCTGGCGATCTACGCCTACCAAGGCCAATTGCCCCGGGCTGACGAGGTGTTTGTCCTCAAGTATTTTCTCTCCAGTCAGTCGGCGATTTTGTGGATGAGCATGCTGGTCTTCATCAGCACCGTGTTTTACTGGGGCGGCATGATGCTGCCAAGCCACAGCGACTCGCTGGAAACGTTGGGCTCGCGCCTGGCCTGGGTGGCCGTGACGCTGGCGCTGGTCGGCACCTTGGTGCGTTGGTATGAAAGCTATTTGATCGGCGCGGACATTGGGCATATTCCGGTCAGCAATTTATATGAAGTTTTCGTGCTGTTTTGCTGGTTGACCACCACCTTTTATTTGTACTACGAAGCCCAGTACAAAACCCGCTCTTTGGGCGCTTTTGTGATGCTGGTCGTCAGTGCCGCCGTGGGCTTCTTGCTCTGGTACACCCTGGTGCGCGAAGCGCATGAAATCCAGCCGCTGGTGCCCGCCTTGAAGAGTTGGTGGATGAAGCTGCATGTGCCCGCCAACTTCATTGGCTACGGCACTTTCGCGCTGGCGGCGATGGTGGCGTTTGCCTATTTGATCAAACAAACGGTGGGTCAAACCCGTTGGTACAAGCTGGCGCCGTTGTGGCTTCTGGGCATTGTGCTGTGCTTTGAACCCTTTGTCTTTCGCAAGGCCGGTGTCGCTGCACTTAGCGATTATTGGGCGGTGTACTTCGGCATTTCGGCGCTGGTGGTGGCCGCGATTTTGTTTGGCCGCGAGCGCATTGCAGCCCGTTTGCCCAGCTTTGAGGTGCTGGACGACATGATGTACAAATCCATCGCGGTGGGTTTTGCCTTCTTCACCATCGCCACGGTCTTGGGTGCCTTGTGGGCTGCCGAGGCCTGGGGCGGCTACTGGAGCTGGGACCCGAAAGAGACTTGGGCCTTGATCGTCTGGCTGAACTATGCTGCTTGGCTGCACATGCGTCTGATGAAGGGCCTGCGCGGTACGGTGGCCGCTTGGTGGGCGCTGGGCGGCCTGGGCATCACCTCGTTCGCCTTCTTGGGCGTGAACATGTTTTTGAGCGGGTTGCACAGCTACGGCACGCTGTAAAAGCGTGAACGGACGCCGGCGTGAAGGCGTTCTTTCTGTAGGGCTGTAACCCTTGGGGCCGCTGCGGCGAATACCTGTTTGACACAATGCTGTGTGCAGACCTGCTCCGACCAGAAAGACGCCCATGACTTCCACCTCCAATTCTTCCCGCCAAGGCTTCATCCACCCGCAGAGCCATGAGATCACGCCGCAAGGCGTGTACCTGCAACGCCGGGAGATCCTGCGAGGTCTCGCCTTGGGGGCTACAGGCTTGGCCGGTGCGGGTTGGGCCGAGCGGCAAGCCCTGGCGCAAACCGCCAAGCCGGGTGTGTTGTCGGCTTTGGCTTCGGCACCTTCTGCGGTGGCGGGCGCTCAGTCGATGGACAAAGTCACGGCCTACAAAGACTCCAGCAGCTACAACAACTTTTACGAGTTTGGCTACGACAAAGCCGACCCGGCCCGTCATGCGCACACCTTGCAAACCAGCCCCTGGACGGTCGAGGTCGAAGGCCTAGTCAAGCGCCCCGCCAAATACACCTTGGAAGACTTGCTCAAGCTCAGCCCCATGGAGGAGCGGATTTACCGCATGCGTTGCGTCGAAGGCTGGTCTATGGTGATCCCTTGGGTAGGTTATTCGCTAATGGAATTGATCCGCAAGGTCGAGCCCACAGGCAACGCCAAATTCGTCGAGTTCGTGACCCAGGCCGACCCCAAAACCATGCCGGGCGTGCGCTCGGGCGGTTTGGACTGGCCCTACGTCGAAGGCCTGCGCCTGGACGAGGCCATGCATCCCTTGACCCTGCTGTCGTTTGGCATGTATGGCGAGGTGCTGCCCAAGCAGAACGGTGCGCCCGTGCGCTTGGTTGTGCCGTGGAAGTACGGTTTCAAGAGCGGCAAGAGCTTGGTGAAGATCCGCTTTGTTGAGAAAATGCCCGTCACCGCCTGGGTCAAGGCGGCTGCGCAAGAGTATGGTTTTTACTCCAACGTGAACCCCAACGTTGACCATCCGCGATGGAGCCAGGCCACGGAGCGCCGCATTGGCGAAGAGGGTGGTTTGTTGGCCAAGAAGCGCAAGACGCTGATGTTCAACGGCTATGAGCCGCAGGTCGGGCAGTTGTATGCGGGCATGGACTTGAAAAAGCTGTTTTGAGCGTGCTGCGTCTGCCCTCCACCCTGCTGGCCACGCTGCGTGCTGCGCTGCGCTCGCGGTGGGCCAAGCCGGTGTTGTTCCTGATCTGCCTGGGCCCCATGGCCTGGTTGCTGCGTGGCATCTGGCTGGACGACTTGGGCGCCAATCCGGCGGAGTTTTTGATCCGCGCCACCGGCGACTGGACGCTGCGTGCCCTGTGCCTGGTCTTGGCGGTGACGCCTTTGCGTGTGACCTTGGGCATGCCCGAGCTGGCCCGTTTGCGTCGCATGCTTGGCCTTTTTACAGGCTTTTATTCCTGTCTGCATTTGATTTGTTACGCTTGGTTTGACATGGGCTGGGACCTTCCCGATATCACGGCTGACATTGCCAAGCGGCCGTTCATTTTGGTGGGTTTCGCGGGCGGGCTCTTGCTCACGGTGCTCAGCGCCACCTCGTTCAATGCCGCCATCCGCTGGATGGGCGCCAAGCGCTGGCAGGCTGTTCACCGCAGCGTCTATGCGGTGGCGGCTTTGGCCTTGTTGCATTTTTTCTGGATGCGCGCGGGCAAGCGTAACTTTGCCGAAGTGGCGGTGTATGCCGCCATCTTGAGCAGTTTGCTGGGTTGGCGTGTGCTCCGTACCTACCGTGCCCGGCGCACCGCACAGCATCAGCGGTGAATGAATCGCTTCACCGCAGTGGGAAATTTAAGTCGGTAAGTGTTCGAGTTGGAAGGTGTCAAACACCGACTCGCGTTCGCGGATCAAATGCACTTGCGCGCCGTCCACCAAAATCTCGGCCGCACGGCCTCGGCTGTTGTAGTTGCTGGCCATGCTCATGCAGTACGCACCGGCCGATAAAACGGCCAACACATCGCCGGATTGCACGTTGAGTGCGCGGTCGCGGCCAATCCAGTCACCGCTTTCACACACCGGGCCCACCACGTCATACACCACCCCCGCGCCTTCGCGCACCTGCAAGGGAGTGATGTGGTGAAAGGCTTGGTACATGGCCGGACGCGGCAAGTCGTTCATGGCCGCGTCAATGATGCAGAAGTTTTTTTGCTCGCCCGGCTTGAGGTACAGCACCTCGCTCAGGCAGACCCCGGCATTGCCCACCAGGGAGCGGCCAGGCTCGATCATCAGATGCCGCTCGCCAAAGCCTCGCGCATCCAGCTTGGCCAGCAATTGGGCCCACAAGGCGTCGGCCTCGGGCGGGGTGTCGCCGTTGTAGTTGATGCCCAGGCCGCCGCCAAAGTCGATGTGGTGAATGGGCACGCCAGCGGCTTCAATCTCGGTCACCAGATCCAAGACCCGGTCCATGGCGTCTAGGTAAGGCGTGACTTCGGTGATTTGCGAGCCAATGTGGCAGTCAATGCCCACCACTTTGAGGCCCGGCAAGCTGGCAGCATGCAGGTAAATTTGCACGGCGTCTTCATGCGCCACACCAAATTTATTACCCTTCAGGCCGGTCGAAATATAGGGGTGTGTCTTGGGGTCAACGTTCGGGTTCACGCGCAGGCTCACCGGGGCTTGGCGGCCCATGGCGCTGGCCACGTCGCTCAGCACGTCCAGCTCTGCCGTGCTTTCCACGTTGAAGCAGCCGATGCCCACTTGCAGGGCTTGCTTCATTTCAGCGCGGGTTTTGCCCACACCAGAAAAGATCACCTTGGCCGGGTCACCGCCTGCGGCCAGGACCCGCGCCAACTCGCCCGCCGAGACGATGTCAAAGCCGCAACCGGCTTGGGCAAACACCTGCAAGACGGCCAAGCTGGAGTTGGCTTTCATGGCGTAGCAAATTTGCGCTTGGCGTCCCGCAAAGCCGCGCTGGTAGGAGGCCAGGGCCGACAGCATGGCGGCTTTGGAATACACAAACAAAGGTGTGCCATGGCTGGCAGCCAGGCCGGTCAAACGAACTTGTTCCACGCAAAGCTCACCCTCTTGGTAGGCGATAAAAGGGTGGCCGGGAAGAGTGGAGGCAGTCATCGTGCAACAGGTGGGGGTGAAAGAGGGGGAGGGCGCGAAACAGGCGAAGGGGGATTTTGCGGCGAAGCTGGGTGCTGGCGCAGCGCTTCAGGGGTCAAGCTTTCAATCAAGGTGGCGCGGCCGCGAGAGGCTTCATCGGTGGGCAGCTTCAAAAGACCTTTTTGGCCGCAGCCGAGCAAAGCCACCGTACAAAGTGCAAGGCCTAAGCGTGTGACTAAAATTGAACAAACCTTCAACATGCACCGGATTGTAATGACCGACCTCGAATTCCTGGACCAAGCTGAACATCTTTTGTCGGCTGTTGAGCAAGCTTGCGACCGCCTCAACGATGAAACCGAGGCGGACATCGACAACCAGCGGTCTGGCGGCATGATCACTTTGAGTTTCCCCAACCGCAGCCAGATCGTTGTGAATTTACAAAAACCGCTGCACGAGGTGTGGATGGCCGCCAAGTCCGGTGGCTACCACTACCGCTTTGTGGAGGGCGCTTGGCAAGACACCAAAGGCCAAGGCGAGTTCTTTGCCAGCTTGAGCCGATATGCGTCGGAGCAAGCGGGTTTGCCTGTGGTTTTCAACGCAACTTGACAGGACCTTAATTCCTGAACAGGTCGATGATGCGTGAGCGTTCATCGGCTTTGGGCATTGGCGCAGGAGCATCGCCCTCCGCTTTGCCACTGGCGCTGGTGCCGCCCAAATTGCGCACACCGCCGCTGGCGCCGTGTTCGCTGTAAAACCATTCGCCGCCCACTTGAACCAGGCCTTCTGGCGCGCTGGGCTCTTGCACCGGGATGTTACGCAGAGCGGTTTCCATGAAGCGAATCCAGATGGGTAAGCTCAAACCGCCGCCGGTTTCACGGTCGCCCAATTTGCGCGGAGTGTCATAGCCGATCCACACAATGGCTGCCAAGCTGGGTTGATAGCCTGCAAACCAGGCGTCCATGGCGTCGTTGGTGGTGCCCGTCTTGCCATAGATGTCGGGGCGCTTGAGGGTGGCTTGCGCACGCGCAGCGGTGCCAGAGCGTGCCACTTCTTGCAACAAGCTGGTCATGGTGAAAGCGTTGCGCGCCGGAATGCTGCGCTTGTCTTCAGTGATTTCGGCCGGTTCAGTTTGTAACAACACTTTGCCGCGCTGATCGGTGATTTTGGAAATCAAAAAAGGCTGGATCCGGTAGCCACCGTTGGCGAACACTGAATAGGCCGTGGCCATTTGCATGGGCGTGACCGAGCCGGCGCCCAAAGCCATGGTGAGATAAGCCGGATGCTTTTCCGCCTCAAAGCCAAAGTTGCTGATCCAATCTTGCGCATAGCGCGGGCCGACGGACTGCAAGACCCGAATCGAGATCATGTTCTTCGACTTGGCCAGGCCACGGCGCAGCGTCATCGGGCCGTCAAAAGTGCCGTCGTAGTTTTTTGGTTCCCAGGGCTGACCGCCAGTGACGCCGGCATCAAAAAACAAGGGTGCATCGTTGACTACGGTGGCGGGCGTAAAGCCTTTTTCGAGGGCCGCGGAGTAAATGAAGGGTTTGAAGCTAGAGCCCGGCTGGCGCCAAGCTTGGGTCACGTGGTTGAATTTGTTTTTCACAAAATCAAAGCCACCCACCAAAGACTTGATCGAGCCGTCCTTGGGGTTCAGGGCCACCAAAGCCCCCTCCACCTCGGGCAATTGCGTGATCTCCCAGCCCTTGGGCAGTTTGACCACACGGATCACGGCGCCTCGGCGAATTTGGATGGTGGGTGAGGCTTTGTCGGACAGGCCCGATTGCACGGGACGCAAGCCATCACCGGTGATGTCAAACTGCTCGCCGTTTTGCCGCACCGCCACCACTTTGCGCGGCGATGCTTCCAGCACCACCGCCGACATCACGTCGCCGTTGTCCGGTTTTTCTTCCAGCGCATCGTCAATCGCGTCTTCCAGATCTTTGGCATTGGTCGGCAGCGTGACGAATTTCTCGGGGCCGCGGTAAATTTGCCGCCGCTCAAAATCCATGATGCCTTGGCGCAGCGCTTTGTAAGCCGCTTCTTGGTCCACCGAGCTCAAGGTGGTCACCACGTTCATGCCACGCGTGTAGGTTTCGGTGCCGTATTGCGCGTAAATCAATTGGCGCACGGTTTCGGCCACGTATTCGGCATGGACTTTTTGCTTGTCGGAACTCGAGCGAATTTGCAACACTTCGGCCTTGGCCTTTTCGGCCTGCGCAGCGGTGATAAATTTGTTATCCAACATGCGCTCGATGATGTACTGCTGGCGCACCGTGGCCCGCTTGGGGTTGCTGATCGGGTTATAGGCCGAGGGCGCTTTGGGCAGACCGGCCAGCATGGCGGCTTCGGCAATCGTGATGTCTTTCAGCGGTTTGCCAAAGTAGGCTTCTGAGGCTGAGGCAAAGCCGTAGGCGCGGTTGCCCAAGAAAATCTGGTTCATGTAGATTTCCAGGATCTGGTCCTTGGTCAACATGTGTTCCAGCTTGAAGGTCAGCAAGATCTCGTAAATCTTGCGGGTATAGGTTTTTTCGGTCGACAGGTAGACGTTGCGGGCCACCTGCATGGTGATGGTCGAGGCGCCCTGGCTCTTGCGCTTGCCCAAGTTGGCCAATCCGGCGCGTACGATTCCTAAGTAATCCACGCCACCGTGTTGGTAAAAGCGGGCGTCTTCAATCGACAGCACCGCGTCTTTCATGATCTGCGGGATTTCCTTGATGGGGGTGAGATTGCGTCGCTCCTCACCAAACTCGCCAATCAAATCGCCTTCGGCTGTAAAGATACGCAGCGGCAATTTGGGGCTGTACTCGGCCAAATCGGAAATATCGGGCAAATTGGGATAGGCCATCACCAAGGACACGCCAATGATCAGCATCAGCGAAAGGAAGCCCGCCACGCCCAAGCCAACGATCCACAACAGGACGCTGACGAGCCAATGGCGAGGGTTGGCGGGTTGGCGATCGGTCTTGTTGGCTGCGGTGTGGTCTGTTTTTGGCATGGGCTAAGCGCAAGAGAGCGCCCCATATTATAAAAACCTGCCGCACCTTGGAATCAAAGTAAGCACTGTTTCCAAAATATTCTTCAAATGATAAAAATTGTAAACAAAAAATTCTTATTTCAAACGCAAGGAGGTCCTAGGGCGAAGTGCTTTGTGAGATGGTGGTGGCGAGCCCCCGTTTGCTTGGGACTTTCCGGCCAGTGTGGCAGGGTCTTTGTTTAATGTGGCAGCTTACAAGTTTTTGAATTTGGAAGTTTCCGCCCTAGAGGCCGATGGCAAAGGCAAGATCGTCTCCAGCCCGCGCGGAGTGACCGCTGACCAAACCGAAGCGCTAATTGAGCAGGGCACTGAATTGCCATGCCAACTGGCCACGGCCAGTGGCGCCACCGCGGTGGCGTTTTGCAAAGCCAATCTCAAGCGGGAGGTGACGCTGCAAATCACCCTGCGAGGGCAGCCTGATCTTGAATGTGGATGTCAACAAGGACAGCGTGGGTACGCTCACGCCCTCGGGCTACGCCATCAGCACCAAGCATGTGAAAACGCAGGTGCTGGTGGAGAACGGTGGCACCTTGGTGATCGGCGGTATTTTTGAGCAGTCGGACAAAGACGATGAAGCGCGCGTGCCCACTTTGGGGGAGTTGCCTGTCCTGGGTTGGTTGTTCAAGAACCAGCAGCGGGTTTCGCGCAGGACAGAGTTGCTGGTCTTCATTACCCCTCGGGTGCTGGCTGAGTTGACCGCTCAGTGAGTCGCGCTGCGTCGCCTCGCATACACTTTAGCCATGGACACGTCAGGCGCTCACTTTGTGAGTGCAGACGGGCGCTCGCTGAGCGCTATTTTTTCATCTGTTTGATTTTTCCCATTGAGTATCATTTTTGTAGGTCTTCCAGGCTCGGGTAAATCGACGATTGGCCGCCAGTTGGGGCGACGCCTGGGCTTGCCCTTTGTCGATTCGGACCATGTCATCGAGCAGCGCCTGGGTTGCTCGATTCGCGAGTTTTTTAACCGCGAAGGGGAAGAACGTTTCCGCGACATCGAAGAGGGCGTGCTGGACGATTTAACGCTGCGGCACAAAGGCGTGCTGTCCACCGGCGGCGGCTCGGTGCTGCGCGCCATCAATCGCGAGCGCTTGAAAGAGCGTGGCCGCGTGGTGTACCTGCGCTCTTCCCCGGAAGAGGTGTACCGGCGCGTGCGGCACGATGTGAACCGCCCTTTGCTGCAGGTCAGCGACCCGGTGCAGCGGCTGCGCAGCCTGTATGAAATCCGCGATCCTTTGTACCGCGAAACCGCCCATTACGTGATCGATACCGGCCGTCCCAGCGTGGCCGCCTTGCTCAACATGATCGTCATGCAGTTGGAGATGGCGGGCGACTTGCCCTTGAAAAACCAAGTTTCACCGGATTCAGCGCCTTCTGCCAGCGCTTAAGACGTTTCATCCGGGGTCTCTGCCCTAAACTTGGGGCTATGAACGACATCACTTCTACGACCTCCGTGCAAATTGCGTTGCAAGAGCGCAGTTATGCGATTGCCATTGGGGCCGGCCTGCTGAGCCAGGCCGAAACCTACGCGGCCGTGCCCCAAGCGGCCACGGCCTTGATTGTCACCAACACCACGGTGGCCCCCTTGTACGAGGCGCAGCTGCGCCAGGCGCTGGTCGGGCGTTACAAGCAGGTCCACACGGTGACCTTGCCTGACGGCGAAGCCTACAAAGACTGGGCCACCTTGAACACCATTTTTGACGCCTTGCTGGGCCAAGGCGCGGACCGCAAAACAGTGCTGTTTGCCCTGGGCGGCGGCGTGGTGGGCGACATGACCGGTTTTGCTGCGGCCAGCTATATGCGCGGCGTCCCCTTTGTGCAGGTGCCGACCACTTTGCTGGCGCAGGTGGACTCGTCGGTGGGCGGCAAAACCGCCATCAACCACCCGCTGGGCAAAAACATGATCGGCGCTTTTTACCAGCCTCGTTTGGTGGTCTGCGATTTGGCCACCTTGCAAACTCTGCCGCCTCGCGAGCTGAGTGCCGGCCTGGCCGAAGTGATTAAATACGGGCCGATTGCCGATATGGTGTTTTTTGACTGGATCGAAGCGCACATCGACGCACTGATGGCCCGCGATCCTGCGGCCCTGGCGCATGCGGTGCAGCGCAGCTGCGAAATCAAAGCGGGGGTGGTGGGCCAGGACGAGCGTGAATCGGGCTTGCGCGCCATCTTGAATTTTGGCCACACCTTTGGCCACGCGATTGAAGCGGGTCTGGGTTTTGGTGTTTGGCTGCATGGCGAAGCCGTGGGTTGCGGCATGGTCATGGCGGCGCAGTTGTCGCAGCGTCTGGGGCTGGTGGACAGCGCCTTTGTGAAGCGTTTGACCGCGCTGATCGCGAGCGCCGGTTTGCCGGTGCAGGCGCCGATCATCGACGCCCATGACAACGCCGGTCATTACCTGGCGCACATGCGGCTGGACAAAAAAGCCGAGGGCGGTGACATCAAGTTTGTGGTGATTCAAAGCCCAGGCCTGGCGGCGGTGCAGGGCGCGCCGGAAGCCGTGGTCCGAGAGGTGATTGCGCATTGCTGCGCACCGAAATGAGTGCTGTTTTGAGTGCCGCTGAACGCTCTATCTACGCCTGCGATCCAGCGCAGTCGCGGGGTCGGCGTTTTGCCGAACTGGCCGCGCCCACGCGCAGCGATTTTCAACGCGACCGTGACCGCATCGTGCACTCCACGGCCTTTAGGCGCTTGGTCTACAAAACCCAGGTTTTTCTGAACCACGAAGGCGATTTGTTTCGCACACGGCTGACCCATTCACTGGAGGTGGCTCAGCTGGGCCGCTCGATTGCCCGTGCGCTGGGCTTAAACGAAGACCTAGTCGAAGCGATTGCCCTGGCCCACGACTTGGGCCACACGCCGTTTGGCCATGCCGGACAAGACACGCTGAACGAATGCATGGAACAGCACGGCGGCTTTGAGCACAACTTGCAAAGCCTGCGGGTGGTCGACCATTTGGAGGAACGCTACCCGGCATTCGATGGACTCAACCTCACCTTTGAAACGCGAGAGGGCGTGTTGAAACACTGCTCGCTGAAAAATGCCGAAAGCATTGAAGCGCAAGAGCCGGGCGGCGTGGCGCGGCGGTTTTTAGACCGGACGCAGCCGAGCTTGGAGGCGCAATTGTGCAATCTGGCCGACGCCATTGCCTACAACGCCCACGACATTGACGACGGTGTGCGCTCCGGTTTGATCACCATGGTGCAGCTGCAATCGGTGGAGTTATTTGAGCGCTACCGCTTGCAAGCGCTGGCCGAGCACCCTGATCTGGCGCAGCCACAACGCGCGCGCCGTTTGTTGTACGAAACGATTCGCCGCATGCTGAGTGAACAGGTGTACGACGTGATCGCCACCACCCGCGCGAACTTGCATCACGCCGCACCTGCCCATGCCGATGCGGCGAGGCTGGCCGGCCCCTTGGTGGCGTTCAGCGCGGAGATGAAGGCCTTGGCCTTGCCGCTCAAACAGTTTTTGTTCTCGCAACTCTACCGCCACCCCCAGGTGATGGAGACCACCGGCCATGCGCAAAACGTGGTGCGCGAGCTGTACCAGGCCTATGTGCAAGCGCCACATGAAATGCCGCAAGACTACGCGCACAGGGATGACACGCACCGCGCTGTGGCGGACTACATTGCCGGCATGACCGATCGGTTTGCTGCACGTGAACACGAGCGCCTGACCGGGCGCAAATGGCCAGCATGAGGCCCACATGACCCATTCCAAGAGCGCTGCCTGGGTGGTCATTGCGGCGGGCGTGGTCGCGGCCTTGCAGGTGGGTAAATTACCGCCGGCCTTGCCCGTGCTGCAGGCCGAGTTGGGCGTGAGCTGGGTGCAGTCGGGGTTTTTGTTGTCCATGGTGCAGTTCGCCGGTATGGCGCTGGGCCTCGTCTTGGGCTTGCTGGCCGATCGCTGGGGGCTGCGCCTGTGCATGCTGGTGGGCCTGGGCGTGTTGTCGCTGGCCAGTGCCTTGGGCGGCTGGGCGCACAGTCCTGAAGACTTGATGTGGCTGCGCGGCCTGGAAGGCTTGGGGTTTTTACTCGCCTCCTTGCCCGCACCGGCCTTGATTCGGCAGCTGGTGCCAAATCGGCAATTGAACAGCATGCTGGGTTTGTGGGGCGCGTACATGCCGGCAGGCACGGCCTTGGCCTTGCTGGTGGGCCCACTGTGGATACCGGCCTGGGGCTGGCCAAGCTGGTGGTGGTTGTTTGCCGCGGCGTCGGCGTTGATGGCGCTAGGTCTGTGGTGGGTGGTGCCGCCGGACGCGCAGCGCCGAGGCCAAGTCTTGACCTCTGAGACTGCGCCCAACCCCGAGGCCTTCTGGGGCCGGCGCATTCAAGACACTTTGCGCGCACCGGGACCCTGGTTGGTGTCCTTGACTTTTGCCCTGTACTCCGGCCAATGGCTGGCGGTGGTGGGGTTTTTGCCTTCGATTTATGCGCAAGTGGGCGTGGCCGGTGCGGGACTGGGCGCTTTGACGGCCTTGGCTGCCGGCGTGAACATTGTGGGCAATGTGGCTTCGGGGCGTTACTTGCAAAAAGGCGTGGCGCCAGGGCTGTTGTTGAACCTGGGATTTGGCGCCATGGCGCTGGGCGCTGTATTGGCTTTTGGCTCTTGGACGCAAGAATTCCCGACTTGGCGCTATGCGGGCGTGCTCTTGTTTTCCATGTGCGGCGGTTTGGTGCCAGGCACTTTGTTTTCTTTGGCGGTGCGCCTGTCCCCGCATGAAGGCACGGTTTCGACCACGGTGGGGTGGATGCAGCAATGGTCTTCTGTGGGGCAGTTTGCCGGCCCGCCGTTGGTGGCCTGGCTGGCGGCCAGCGCGGGCGGCTGGCAATGGACCTGGTTGATCACCGGTGCCTGCTGCCTGGGCGGCATGGCCTTGTCGCGGTCCATGACCGGGGTGCTGTCAGTTCAATCCAGGCGCGCGAGCACTGCGCTTCAACCCCATTCAAAGGATGCTTCATGACGACCTACCAAGAAGACACCCAACGCTGGCTGGAACGCGCCGTGATTGGTCTGAACCTATGCCCGTTTGCCAAAGCGGTGCATGTGAAGCAGCAGATTCACTACGCCGTCAGCCAAGCGCAAAGCCTGGTGGCTTTGCGCGCCGAACTGGTCCAGGAGCTGCGCGACTTGGTCGCACTGGACACGCAAATCCGCGATACCAGCTTGCTGATCGTGCCCATCTTGCTGCCTGATTTTTTGGATTTCAACGACTTCCTGGCCGAGGCTGACGATGTGCTGACTGAACTGGATTTGGAAGGCGTGATTCAGATCGCCAGCTTTCACCCGGACTACCAATTTGCGGGCACAAGCGTGCACGACATCACCAACTTCACCAACCGCTCGCCTTACCCGACGCTGCACTTGATCCGCGAAGCCAGCATCGACAAAGCGGTTGCGGCTTTTCCAGAACCGGAAGCCATTTTTGAAACCAATATGCAGACCCTGGAAACCCTCGGCCTGGCCGGATGGGCGGCCCTGGAGGTCGGTCCGACAGCTGAACCCACACACGCATCTGCACCCTCAAAGTCATGAAAAACAAACCACGCCTGGCCAAATCGCAAGCCTTAGAGACCTTGCCACCCGAGGTACGACCCGGTCAGTCGATTGAACTGCTTAAAGCCCTGCACATCCTGACGCGTGAAGGCAAGTTGAACCAAGACTCGCGGCGCAAGCTCAAGCAGGTGTACCACCTGTTCCAGTTCATTGAAAAATTGCTGCAAGAACTGCCGGTGACGGACGATGTGGCGCAGCCCACCTTGGCCGATCACGGCGCCGGCAAATCGTATTTGGGCTTCATCATTTATGACCTGTTCTTCAAGGCGTTGGGGCGGGGCACGATTTACGGGATCGAAACCCGGTCTGAATTGGTCGAGTCCTCGCGCGCCTTGGCCCAACACCTGGGTTTTGAGCGGATGCAGTTTTTGAATCTGACGGTGGCACAGTCCGCACAGTCTGACGTGCTGCCCGAGCGCATCGATGTGGTCACGGCCCTGCATGCTTGCGACACCGCCACCGACGATGCGATCGCGTTTGGCTTGCAGAAAAAGGCCCGCTTCATGGTGTTGGTGCCTTGTTGCCAGGCCGAGTTGGCCTCGCACCTGCGGCAAAACAAGGCGCTGAATTTGAACCGCACCCCGTTGGCCGAATTGTGGCGCCACCCCTTGCACACCCGCGAAATCGGCAGTCAGCTGACCAATGTGCTGCGCTGCCTGTATTTGGAGGCCCAGGGTTACCAGGTCACGGTGACCGAGTTGGTCGGCTGGGAGCACAGCATGAAAAACGAGCTGATTCTGGCGCGCCACACCGGGCAGAAAAAGCGGGTAGCTGCCGAGCGATTGCTGGCCTTGCTGCATGAGTTCGGTCTGGACGACTTGGCGCAAAGCCGCTTTCCTGGCTTGCCTGCAGCAACGGTCCCCGTCTCACCCTAAAATGAATAACGGTTTGGGTATTTAGCTTTTGGAGATTTCAATGCGTTCTTGTGTGCATTCGCCTTGGCGGCTTCGCGCCCTTCGCGTGGCTTTCATCAGCTGGGCTTGCTTGGCGGGCAGCGCCGCTTTCGCCGATGCCATCCACCCGCGCTGGATCGGCGTCTGGTACACCGAGACCAAGCAGCGTTTGGGTGTTTCAGAGCAGCAGTTCAACCCCGGCACCGACAAGTGCAAATGGGTGGGCACCCGTCCTGCCAAGGCTACGACTTGTGTGGCTTTTTATGACGGCTCGGTGTCCAAAGCCCAAGTCAACAGCCAATTGCAACAAGCCGAAAAAGCGGCCCTGGAGATGGCGCAAAAGCAATCCCTGCCCGCTGCTGATCTGCAAAGCATTAAGGACGACTTCAAGCGCAACCGGCAAGTGGTGGACAAAATGCCGCCCAATGTGTTTCGCGTGGTCAAGACAAGCTCGCCCGAAGACCAGGCAGGCAGCGGCCCCTGCGCCGATTACTTCTTCATTGACCAGCACCAGGTCTACAGCGTGATGGCCTGTGAGGCCGCGCCAGATGCTTTCAGCATCAAGGCCTACAAAAAAGAGTGAGCTATTAATCGGGGTCAGACCCCGTTAAACTGAGGTTTTCCACTTCAGTTGCTCACCATGGCGCGTCAACCCCGTCTTACTGTGGCCGGTTTCCCCCACCATGTGATCCAGCGCGGCAATGACCGTCAGGCGATCGTGCGCGACGATGCCGATCGCGAACGCTTGCTGGCTCTGTTGATAGAGCAGGCTGGCATTTTCAAAGTGGCTGTGCACGCTTACGTGATCATGGACAACCACCTGCATTTGCTGGCGACTCCGGAAACGGACGACGGACTGCCCAAGTTCATGCAGGCCGTGGGGCGCAGTTATGTGCGCTATTTCAATAGCCGACATGGCCGTAGCGGAACGCTCTGGGAGGGGCGTTACCGCAGCAATTTGATCGAAAGTGAGCGCTATCTCTTGGCTTGTATGGCCTACATTGATTTGAATCCAGTGCGCGCGGCCATGGTGGCCCAGCCTGCGGACTTCAAATGGTCGAGTCACAGGCACTGTATTGGGCAGGTGAGCGATAAATTGGTGACGCCTCACGCCCTTTTTTGGGGCTTAGGCAATACGCCGTTTGCCCGCGAAGCGGCCTACAACGCACTGATTCAAAGAGGTTTATCCGATTTGCAAAGGGATCAACTCACCCGCAGCGCCTTGTCGGGCTGGGCTTTGGGCTCTCCCGGCTTTATGAGTGAGCTCAAGCACCTAACGCCCCGCAGGCTCGTGCCAGGCAAGGCAGGGCGTCCGATGAAGCCAGTATCACTCTAATCTGTCCCTAATTAATTAAGACGGCTGACTTTGGTGTAAATAATTGGGATCTGACCCCGATTAAAAATATTGGCATGTTTGCTGCATTGCACTACACTCTTCGATCTGCGTAAAAACCCTTAGGAGTGCGCCATGTCCACGGCAGCCGAAAAAGAACTCTTGCAAAAAACCGGTCTGTATGACCCGGCAAATGAACACGATGCCTGTGGTGTCGGCTTTGTCGCTCACATCAAAGGCCAAAAGAGTCACGCCATCGTGACCCAGGCGCTGCAAATTTTGCAAAACCTGGACCACCGGGGTGCTGTGGGTGCGGACGCGCTCATGGGCGACGGTGCCGGTATCTTGATTCAGTTGCCTGATGCGCTGTACCGCGAAGAAATGGCCAAGCAAGGGCTGAACTTGCCACCCTTCGGTGAGTACGGTGTCGGCATGGTCTTCTTGCCCAAGGAGCATGCGTCGCGCATGGCCTGTGAGCAAGAGCTGGAGCGCGCCGTCAAGGCCGAAGGCCAAGTGGTCTTGGGCTGGCGCGATGTGCCGGTCAACCGTGATATGCCCATGTCGCCCACGGTGCGCGAAAAAGAGCCGGTGATGCGCCAGATCTTCATTGGCCGTGGCGCCGATGTGATCGTTCAAGATGC
The DNA here is from genome assembly GCA_947452785.1 of Comamonadaceae bacterium. Lineage (GTDB taxonomy): Bacteria > Pseudomonadota > Gammaproteobacteria > Burkholderiales > Burkholderiaceae_C > Limnohabitans_A. The sequence continues at coordinate 33,659 of CANGDZ010000016.1, forward strand.
GCTCGAGCGCAAGCTTTACGTGATTCGCAAGACCGCCAGCGCCGCGATCCAGAACTTGAACCTCACTCACAGCAACGAGTACTACATCCCCAGCATGTCCAGCCGCACCGCGGTGTACAAGGGCCTGCTGCTGGCCGACCAAGTCGGCACCTATTACCTGGACCTGCAAGACGAGCGCTGCGTCTCGGCCCTGGGCCTGGTGCACCAGCGTTTTTCGACCAACACCTTTCCCGAGTGGCCCTTGGCTCACCCCTACCGCTATGTGGCACACAACGGCGAGATCAACACCGTCAAGGGCAACTACAACTGGATGAAGGCGCGCGAAGGCGTGATGTCCTCGCCCGTGCTGGCCAATGACTTGCAAAAGCTGTATCCCATAAGCTTCGCCGGACAGTCCGACACCGCCACCTTTGACAATTGCTTGGAACTGTTGACGATGGCGGGCTACCCCATCAGCCAAGCCGTGATGATGATGATTCCTGAACCTTGGGAACAGCACACCACCATGGACGAGCGCCGCAAGGCGTTCTACGAATACCACGCAGCGATGCTGGAGCCTTGGGATGGCCCGGCTTCGATTGTGTTCACCGATGGCCGCCAAATCGGAGCCACGCTGGACCGCAACGGCCTGCGCCCTTCGCGCTACTGCATCACCGACGACGACATGGTCATCATGGGTTCGGAAACTGGCGTGTTGCCGATTCCCGAAAGCAAGATCGTGCGCAAATGGCGTCTGCAGCCCGGCAAGATGTTCTTGATCGATCTGGAACAAGGCCGCATGATCGACGACGAAGAACTCAAGTCGAGCCTGGCCAGCAGCAAGCCTTACAAGCAGTGGATTGAAAACCTGCGCATCAAGCTGGACGACGTGGCCGAATCCGCCGTGGCGCCTGCTTCAGATGTGGCCTTGCTGGACCTGCAACAAGCCTTTGGCACCACCCAAGAAGACATCAAGTTTTTGCTGGCGCCTATGGCCCAAGCCGGTGAAGAAGCCTTGGGCTCTATGGGTAATGACAGTCCTTTGGCCGTTTTGTCTGACAAGAACAAGCCGCTGTACAACTACTTCAAGCAGTTGTTCGCGCAAGTGACGAACCCGCCGATCGATCCGATCCGCGAAGCCATCGTGATGTCTTTGGTATCCTTTATCGGCCCCAAGCCGAACCTGCTGGATATCAATCAAGTGAACCCGCCGATGCGCCTGGAAGTGAGCCAGCCGATCCTGGACTTCGCCGACATGGCCAAGCTGCGCCACATTGACCAAGCCACCCAAGGCAAGTTCAAAAGCGCCACGCTGGACATCACCTATCCAGCCTTGTGGGGGCGTGAGGGCGTGGAAGCCAAATTGGCTTCGCTGTGCGCCGAAGCGGTGGACGCCATCAAGGGTGGCCACAACATTCTGATCATCAGCGACCGCGGCGTGAGCGCCACCCAGGTGGCCATTCCGGCGCTGCTGGCGCTGTCGGCCATTCACCAGCATTTGGTGACCGAAGGGCTGCGCACCACCGCTGGGTTGGTGGTAGAGACCGGTACCGCCCGCGAAGTGCACCACTTTGCGGTGCTCGCCGGCTACGGCGCCGAAGCCGTGCACCCCTACCTGGCCATGGAAACCCTGGCCGCCATGCACAAAGAGTTGTCGGGCGACTTGTCCCCTGAGAAAGCCATCTACAACTACGTCAAGGCCATCGGCAAGGGCCTGTCCAAGATCATGTCCAAAATGGGCGTGAGCACCTACATGTCTTACTGCGGTGCGCAGTTGTTTGAAGCCATTGGCATCAACAACGAAACCATCAACAAATACTTCACCGGCACGGCCAGCCGCGTGGGCGGCATTGGCGTGTTTGAAATCGCCGAAGAAGCCTTGCGTATGCACGCCGCAGCCTTTGGCGACGACCCGGTGCTGGCCACCATGTTGGACGCCGGCGGTGAATACGCCTGGCGCGCACGTGGCGAAGAGCACATGTGGACGCCCGACGCGATTGCCAAGTTGCAGCACTCCACCCGTGCCAACAACTTCAGCACTTACAAAGAGTACGCGCAGATCATCAACGACCAAAGCAAGCGCCACATGACGCTGCGCGGTTTGTTTGAATTCAAAATCGATCCGTCCAAAGCCATTGCGCTGGATCAGGTGGAGCCGGCCGCAGAAATCGTCAAGCGTTTTGCCACGGGTGCGATGTCTTTGGGCTCGATCTCGACCGAAGCACATGCCACGCTGGCTGTGGCAATGAACCGCATCGGCGGCAAGAGCAACACCGGTGAAGGCGGCGAAGACTCGGCGCGCTACCGCAATGAACTCAAAGGCATCCCGATCAAGTTGGGCGATTCTTTGAAGAGCGTGATTGGCGAAGAAAACGTAGAAGTCGATTTGCCTTTGGCTGCCGGTGACAGCTTGCGTTCCAAAATCAAGCAAGTCGCTTCGGGTCGTTTCGGTGTTACCGCCGAATACCTGTCCAGTGCCGATCAAATTCAGATCAAGATGGCCCAGGGTGCCAAGCCCGGTGAGGGCGGACAACTCCCCGGTGGCAAGGTGTCGGACTACATTGGCAAACTGCGTCACTCGGTGCCCGGTGTGGGCTTGATCTCGCCACCGCCGCACCACGACATTTACTCGATTGAAGACTTGGCTCAGCTGATTCACGATCTGAAGAACGTGGCGCCGCACAGTGACATCAGCGTCAAGTTGGTGTCTGAAATTGGCGTTGGCACGATTGCCGCGGGTGTGGCTAAGTGCAAGGCCGACCACGTGGTGATCGCCGGTCACGACGGCGGCACGGGCGCATCGCCTTGGTCGTCGGTCAAGCACGCGGGCTCGCCTTGGGAAATCGGCTTGGCCGAAACCCAACAGACCCTGGTGCTGAACCGTTTGCGCGGTCGTATCCGTGTGCAGGCCGATGGCCAGATGAAGACCGGCCGAGACGTCGCCATTGGCGCCTTGCTGGGCGCGGACGAATTCGGTTTTGCCACGGCACCGCTGGTGGTTGAAGGCTGCATCATGATGCGCAAATGCCATCTGAACACCTGCCCCGTGGGCGTGGCCACGCAGGACCCGAGCTTGCGTAAAAAATTCACGGGCAAGCCTGAGCATGTCGTCAATTACTTCTTCTTTATCGCCGAAGAAGTGCGCCAGATCATGGCCCAGCTGGGCATTGCAAATTTCGACGATCTGGTGGGACGCGCTGATTTGCTCGACATGAAGGCGGGCGTGGAGCACTGGAAAGCCAAGGGTCTGGACTTTGGCCGCTTGCTGGCCGTGCCCCAAGTGCCCGCCGATGTACCGGTGCGACATGTGGCCACACAAGACCATGGCTTGGAAAAAGCCTTGGACAATGTGCTGATAGCCAAGAGTCGCGCCGCGATTGACCATGGCGAGAAGGTGAAGTTCATGGAAACCGCACGCAACGTGAACCGCTCGGTCGGTGCCATGTTGTCGGGTGCGGTGACCAAGGTGCATCCCGAGGGCTTGCCAGATGACACCATCCGCATTCAGCTCGAAGGCACGGGTGGCCAGTCCTTTGGTGCATTCTTGACTAACGGCATCACGCTTTACCTGATCGGCGAAGCCAACGACTACACCGGCAAAGGTTTGTCTGGCGGTCGCGTGGTGGTGCGCCCCAGTTTGGATTTCCGCGGCATACCGGCGCAAAACATCATTGTCGGCAATACCGTCATGTATGGTGCGACCAGTGGTGAGGCCTTCTTCGCCGGCGTGGCCGGTGAGCGTTTTGCCGTGCGCTTGTCGGGTGCCACGGCGGTGGTCGAAGGCACGGGCGACCACGGTTGCGAATACATGACTGGCGGTACGGTGGCGGTGCTGGGCAAGACCGGCCGCAACTTTGGCGCCGGCATGAGCGGCGGCTTGGCCTACGTGTACGACGAGGATGGTCAGTTCGCCTCGCGTTGCAACACCGCCATGGTCAGCATGGACAGCGTGTTGACTGCGGCAGAGCAAGAAGCGCAGGTCGATCGCAAGATCTGGCACCGAGACTTGGCGGACGAAGTCCAGCTCAAGAAACTGCTGGAAGACCACCACAAGTGGACCGGCAGTCAGCGCGCGCGCGAGTTGCTGGACCACTGGGCCACGGCCCGCACCAAGTTCGTCAAGGTCTTCCCGAACGAATACAAACGCGCCTTGGGCGAGATCAACGCCCGCAAAGCGGCCAAGGCTGTCCAGCCTGTCGCCGCCTGAGCCGAACGTCAAGATTGAAGGAAGAACATCATGGGAAAAATCACCGGCTTCATGGAGTTTGAGCGCATCGAAGAGGGCTACAAGCCTGTTCCTGAGCGCCTGAAGCATTACAAAGAGTTTGTGGTGGGCTTGAGCCCCGAGCAAGCCAAAACGCAAGCGGCTCGTTGCATGGACTGCGGCACGCCGTTTTGCAACAACGGCTGTCCCGTCAACAACATCATCCCCGACTTCAACGAACTGGTGTTCCAGGGCGATTGGAAGAACGCGATCGAGGTGCTGCACAGCACTAACAACTTTCCCGAGTTCACCGGCCGCATCTGCCCCGCGCCATGTGAGGCCGCCTGTGTGGTCAACGTGAACAACGAGGCCGTTGGCATCAAGTCGATTGAGCACGCCATCATCGACCGCGCTTGGGCCGAAGGTTGGGTTACCCCCCGCCCCGCCAAGCACAAGACCGGCAAAAAAGTCGCTGTGATCGGCGCTGGCCCTGCAGGCTTGGCGGCGGCCCAGCAACTGGCCCGCGTCGGTCACGATGTGACCTTGTTTGAAAAGAACGACCGCGTCGGTGGCCTGTTGCGCTACGGCATTCCTGACTTCAAGATGGAAAAGTCGCACATCGACCGCCGCGTCGAGCAGCTGCAAGCCGAAGGCGTGACGATTCGCACCAGCGTGTTGGTCGGTAGCTGGCCCAAAGACTCCAAGGTCACCAACTGGGCCAAGGAAACCATCACGGCCGAGCAGTTGCAAAAGGACTTTGACGCCGTCTTGCTGACAGGCGGCTCCGAGCAGTCGCGTGACCTGCCCGTGCCGGGCCGTGATTTGGAGGGGATTCATTTCGCGATGGAATTCCTGCCGCAGCAAAACAAGGTCAATGCGGGTGACAAGCTCAAGGGCCAGTTGCGTGCGGATGGCAAACGCGTCATCGTGATCGGTGGCGGTGATACCGGTTCGGACTGCGTGGGCACCTCCAACCGCCATGGCGCGACCAGCGTCACGCAGTTTGAGGTGATGCCTGAGCCACCCAAAGAAGAAAACCGTCCGCTGACCTGGCCTTACTGGCCGATGAAGCTGCGCACATCCTCATCGCACGAAGAGGGTTGCGCGCGTGAATTTGCGGTGTCCACCAAAGAGTTCATCGGCAAGAACGGCAAAGTAACAGGCCTCAAGACCGTGCACGTCGAGTTCAAAGACGGCAAGATGGTGGAGGTAGCAGGCTCCGAAAAAGAATACGCCGCCGACTTGGTTTTGCTCGCCATGGGTTTTGTGAACCCGGTCGCCACTGTGCTCGAAGCCTTTGGCGTCGACAAAGATGCCCGTGGCAACGCCAAAGCCAGCACCGAGTTCACTGGCGGTTACGCCACCAATGTGAGCAAGGTGTTTGCCGCAGGCGACATGCGCCGGGGTCAGTCCCTGGTGGTGTGGGCGATTCGCGAGGGCCGACAGGCCGCGCGGTCAGTCGACGAATTCCTGATGGGTTCCAGCGCTTTGCCCCGTTAAGCGGGCCCGGATCCGCAGGGGCTTTGCTGCACGCTGTAAAATGCAGGAGTTGACGCGAGTCGACCTGAATCCTTTATTATCACAAAAGCCGGCTTGCGCTGGCTTTTGTTTTTCAAGACTATGTCCACCACTGAATTCCTCGTTGAGCTGCACGACCTGACCTTTGGGTATGGCGACCGCATCATCTTGGACGGTTTGTCGATGAGCGTGCCTCGGGGAAAGGTGACGGCGTTGATGGGGGTGTCGGGCGGCGGTAAAACCACGGTGTTGCGCCTGATTGGCGGTCAATACCGGGCACAACAAGGCACGGTGTTGTTTGACGGTCATGATGTGACACAGATGGACCAAGCCGAGTTGTACGGCGCACGCCGGCGCATGGGCATGTTGTTCCAGTTTGGCGCCTTGTTCACCGATATGTCGGTGTTTGACAATGTGGCTTTTCCCTTGCGCGAGCACACCACATTGTCTGAGGTGTTGATCCGTGACATCGTGCTGATGAAGCTGGACGCCGTCGGCTTGCGCGGCGCGCGCGATTTGATGCCCTCCGAAATCTCTGGCGGCATGAGCCGCCGAGTCGCTCTGGCAAGGGCCATTGCGCTGGACCCGGATCTGATCATGTACGACGAACCCTTTGCCGGCTTGGACCCCATTTCTTTGGGCACTGCGGCACGCTTGATTCGTCGCCTGAACGACAGCCTGGGCGTGACCAGCGTGATCGTCTCGCATGACGTGGATGAAACTTTTGCCATCGCTGACCACGTGATCATGCTGGCCAACGGCAAGGTAGCCGCCCAAGGAACGCCCGCCGAGTTGCGCGCTTGTGCCGACCCCTTGATTCACCAGTTTGTGAATGCCCTGAGTGAAGGCCCTGTGCCGTTCCATTACCCCGGCGTGAGTGCGCAACTGGATTATGGGGATCAGCCATGAAGTGGTTTGACCCTGCGGAGCTGGGATTTCAAATTCGCCAAATATTGGCGGGCTGGGGTTATGGCGCGCGTTTGCTGTGGCGCTTGCTGGCCATGTCCGGGCGTTGCTTAAAGCGCTTTGGCCTGGTGCGCGATCAGGTGCACTTTTTGGGTAACTATTCGCTGGCCATCATCACGGTTTCGGGCTTGTTTGTCGGCTTTGTACTGGGCCTGCAGGGCTATTACACCCTGCAGCGTTACGGCTCGGCCGAAGCTTTAGGCCTCTTGGTGGCACTGAGCTTGGTGCGCGAGTTGGGGCCTGTGGTGGCTGCACTGCTGTTTGCGGGGCGGGCCGGGGCTTCGATCACCGCTGAAATCGGTTTGATGCGCGCAGGCGAGCAACTCACAGCGCTGGAAATGATGGCGGTTGACCCTGAGTTGCGTATTTTGGCGCCACGTTTTTGGGGCGGTATTTTGGCCTTGCCCGTGCTGACCGCGGTGTTCAGTGCTGTGGGTATTTTTGGCGGCTATGTCGTCGGGGTGTTGTTGATCGGCGTGGACTCGGGCGCTTTTTGGAGCCAGATGCAAGGCGGCGTTGACGTTTTCAAAGACGTGGGCAATGGCCTGGTCAAAAGCTTGGTTTTTGGCGTGGCTGTGACCTTCATAGCCTTGCTGCAAGGCTATATCGCTCAGCCCACACCCGAAGGTGTGGCCAGTGCCACCACGCGCAGTGTGGTGGTCTCCTCGTTATCTGTTTTGGGTTTGGACTTCATCCTCACGGTGATGATGTTCAGCATTTAAGGAATTCACCATGCAACGTTCAAAAAATGATGTCTGGGTTGGTTTGTTTGCCATGCTCGGCCTGGTCGCCGTGTTGTTCTTGGCCCTCAAGTCGGCCAATTTGCTGCAATTGAATTGGTCCGCCGATTACAAGATCAGTGCCAAGTTCGACAACATCGGTGGCCTCAAATCGGGCGCCGCCGTGAAGAGTTCGGGCGTGGTGGTGGGCCGTGTCGAGTCGATCATCTTTGACGATTTGGCGTTCCAGGCCCGCGTGACCTTGGCGCTGGACAAGCGCTATGCCTTTCCGAAAGACAGCTCTTTGAAAATCTTGACCAGCGGATTGCTGGGTGAGCAGTACATTGGCATAGAAGCCGGTGCGGATGAGAAAAACCTGGTGGCTGGCGACAAAATCGGCAGCACGCAGTCTGCGGTGGTGTTGGAAAACTTGATCAGCCAGTTTTTGTACAACAAGGCCGCTGACCCGACACCTCCTGCGGCCACGGGTAAATGAAAATGAAGGAATTGTCTTTGATCTCGGGTGCAGCCTACAGCCGAGCACAGCGCGGTCTGCGCGGCCTCGGCCTGGGCTTGTTGTTGGTGATGTTGCAAGCCTGCGCTGCGACGGCGCCGGTGGCGAACGCCGACCCGCGCGATCCTTTCGAAGCTATGAACCGCAAAGTCACGGGCTTCAATGATGTGGTGGATGCGGCGGCTTTCAAGCCGGTGGCGCAAGCATATGCCCAAGTTGTGCCCGGCATGGTGCGCACTGGGGTGCGTAATTTCTTCGGTAATTTGGGCGACGTTTGGTCCCTGGCCAACAACGCCGCGCAGCTTAAATTGCGGGCTACGGCCGACACCGCTTTGCGCGTGAGCATGAATACGTTTTTGGGCATGGGGGGCTTGTTCGATGTGGCCACCGACTACGGCATTGACAAGCACAAGGCCGATTTCGGACTCACTTTGGGTCATTGGGGCGTACCGCAAGGGCCCTATGTGGTCCTGCCTTTGCTTGGCCCTTCAACGATTCGTGATGCCGCCGCTTTGCCGGTGGACATCCAAGGCGATTTGTCGCGGCAATCGGCTTCGTCTAAGAACAGGGATGCCGCGTTGGCCTTGAAGTTGACCGATACCCGCGAGGGCTTGCTGAAGATCGTGGATGCGGTGAAAGAGGCCTCGCTCGATCCCTACACCTTCACGCGTGACGCTTATTTGCAAAAGAGGCGCAATGATTTGTACGATGGCAATCCCCCGTTGGAGCGCAATTTTGACGACTCTGAAGACGATTTGGGCCGTTGAGCCGGCCACTTCCACAGTTGACCGTTGCTGCTTACCGTTGAATGCAGTCTTTACAAAAAATCAACTTTTCCGCTCACGCTCCTGCGTATAGTCGAGTCGGTATCCTTTCTTGAGCTCTTTTATGAATCGTAAAAATTTTGGTCTTTGTGTATTGGGCGCTGTTTGCGCCTTGGGCTTGAGTTGGCCCCTGTTGAGTGTGGCCGCTGACGAAGCGCCTGATGCTTTCATCAAGCGCGTGGCAGTGGAAACACTGGACGCGGTCAAGGCGGACAAAAGCCTGAAGAGCGGAGACGTGGCCAAGATCATGCAATTGGTCGACACCAAGTTGGTTCAACACATCAATTTTCGCCGCATGACGGCGTTGGCAACGGGGCCCAGTTGGCGCAAAGCCACGCCTGAGCAGCAAAAGCGCTTGCAAGACGAATTCAAGTTGTTGTTGGTGCGCACCTACGCTGGCGCGCTCAGCCAAGTGAGCGATCAAACGATTGAAGTCAAGCCCTTGCGTGGTGACATTGACGAGAAGAATTTGGTCATCCGTACCGAAGTCAAAGGCCGTGGCGACCCGATTCAATTGGACTACCGTCTGGAAAAAACACCGGGTGAGGGCGCGGGTTGGATGATTTACGACCTGAACGTGTTGGGCATTTGGTTGATCGAAAATTACAAGTCGCAATTCACCAAAGAGATCAACAACGGCGGCCTGGATGGTTTGATCAACAGCTTGGCTGAGCGCAACAAATCCAACAACAAAAAATCCTGAGTTGCGCCATGGCCCCCATGAACTTACCCCAAGAAATAACCCATGACAGCGCGGGCGATTGGCTGAAGAGCCTGTTGTTTGCCCTGAATCAGGACAAAACGCGCCAGATCGTTGCCGACGCCTCGCGCTTGGCGCATTTCGATTCTTCGGCTTTGGCGGTGTTGTTGGCTTGCCGGCGAGAGGCTTTGGCGGTGGGTAAAAGCTTCTGCGTGGCCCATATGCCGGACAAACTGCGTCAATTGGCTGTGGTGTATGGGGTGTCTGACCTGCTCCTGAGCGTGCCCAGCGCGCAAGATTGATTTTCGGGTTTCTCCGATCCGTGCCGGGCAGCACGTAAAATAGCGCTTTTCCATGCCAGCACTATCTTTCCAATCTGTCTCCAAAATCTACCCCGCCAAGTCGCAGGGTGGGGCTTCGTTGAAGGCGCTTGATCATGTCAGCTTTGACATTGAAGAGGGTGAATTCTTTGGCCTGCTGGGGCCTAATGGGGCCGGCAAAACCACTTTGATCAGCATCTTGGCCGGTTTGTCGCTGGCCAGCAGTGGCCACGTGTTGGTGCATGGGCATGATGTCCAGGCTGACTACGCCAAGGCCCGCCGTTTGTTGGGCGTGGTGCCGCAAGAGTTGGTGTTTGACCCTTTTTTCTCGGTTCGCGAGGCCCTGAAAATCCAGTCGGGCTACTTCGGGGTCAAGCACAACGATGATTGGATCGACGAGTTGCTGCACAGCTTGGGTTTGGCCGACAAAGCCCATGCGAATATGCGACAACTCTCAGGCGGCATGAAGCGCCGGGTGTTGGTGGCCCAGGCTTTGGTGCACAAACCACGTGTGATTGTGCTGGACGAACCCACCGCCGGTGTGGACGTGGAGCTGCGCCAAACCCTGTGGCAGTTCATCGCCAAACTGAACAAACAAGGTCACACCGTGTTGCTGACCACCCATTATTTGGAAGAAGCCGAGGCCTTGTGTGGTCGCTTGGCCATGCTCAAGCAAGGCCGCGTGGTGGCGCTGGAGAGCACGTCGGAGCTGCTCAAGTCGGCCTCCAGCAATGTGCTGCGCTTCAAAGTCGATGCGGCTTTGCCGGCCGAATTGGCGGCCAAGGCCCGCATCACCGGCCGCATTGTGCAGTTTCCGGCGCAAAACGCCATGGAAATCGAACAGTACTTGGCGGCCGTGCGCCAAGCCGGCTTGGTAGCCGAAGACGTTGAAATTCGCAAAGCCGATCTGGAAGACGTGTTTTTGGAAGTCATGTCAGGAGCTGCGTCATGACTGGTTGGCAAACCCTTTTCTACAAAGAAGTGCTGCGTTTTTGGAAGGTGAGCTTCCAAACCATCGCCGCCCCGGTGCTCACGGCCGTGATGTACATGCTGATCTTTGGCCACGTACTGGAAAATCAGGTCAAGGTCTACGACAGCGTGCCCTATACCGCCTTTTTGGTGCCGGGCTTGGTGATGATGAGTGTGTTGCAAAACGCGTTCGCCAACAGCTCGTCCAGTCTGATTCAAAGCAAGATCATGGGCAATCTGGTGTTTGTTCTGCTCACCCCTTTGTCGCATTGGAGCTGGTTTTTTGCCTACGTAGCCTCGTCCATGGTGCGCGGTTTGGCGGTGGGCTTGGGCGTGTTTCTGGTGACGGCTTGGTTTGCGCCATTGTCGTACGCCGCGCCTTTATGGATCATCACTTTCGCCGTTCTGGGCGCGGCCCTCTTGGGCGCTTTGGGTTTGGTGGCCGGCCTGTGGGCTGAAAAATTCGATCAGTTGGCGGCGTTCCAAAACTTTGTGATCATGCCCATGACCTTTTTGTCGGGTGTGTTTTATTCGATTCATTCGCTGCCCTTGGTTTGGCAGCAAGTCAGCCACTTGAACCCCTTCTTTTACATGATCGATGGATTTCGCTATGGCTTTTTTGGCCAGAGCGATGTTTCGCCTTGGATCAGCCTGGCGGTCGTGGGCTCGGCTTTGCTGTTCGTGAGCGCCGTGACGGTGAAACTGCTGAAATCGGGCTACAAAATCCGGAGCTGAACTTATGACTGCTGAACAACTCCAATCGCTCATCGCCGCCGGCTTGGCCTGTACCCATCTCACGGTCGAAGGGGACGGACGCCATTGGCAAGCGGTGGTGGTGTCCTCTGAGTTTGAGGGCAAGCGCGCCATTGCGCGCCACCAACGGGTGTATGCCACCTTGGGCGCCAAAATGCACACCGATGAAGTACATGCCTTGTCGATGAAGACCTATACACCGGCTGAGTGGGCCACCGCGGCACACTGATCGCAGCGCTGAGACCCAATTCAAAATGGACAAACTGATTATTCGTGGCGGTCGCACTTTGCAAGGTGAGCTGACGATTTCGGGCGCCAAAAACGCCACCTTGCCTGAGCTGTGCGCCGCCTTGCTGACCGATCAAGCGGTGACACTGACCAATGTGCCTCGTCTGCAAGACGTGACCACCATGCTCAAGCTGATTCGCAACATGGGCGTGAGCGCAGAGCATGGCGCCGATGGTTCGGTGCAACTCAAGGCGGGCAGTTTGAACAACCCCGAAGCGCCCTACGAATTGGTGAAAACCATGCGCGCCTCGGTGCTGGCTTTGGGCCCGTTGCTGACGCGCTTTGGCCACGCCAAAGTGTCGTTGCCGGGCGGCTGCGCGATTGGTTCGAGGCCGGTCGATCAGCACATCAAAGGCTTGCAAGCCATGGGTGCCGAGATCACCGTCGAGCACGGCTACATGCTGGCCCGCTTGGCGCCGGGTCTGAAGCGCCTGCGCGGCGCGCACATCACCACCGACATGGTCACCGTGACGGGCACGGAAAACTTTTTGATGGCGGCAGCGCTGGCCGAAGGCGAGACCGTCTTAGAGAACGCCGCGCAAGAGCCGGAAATTCCCGACTTGGCCGAAATGCTGATCAAGATGGGCGCCCACATTGAGGGCCATGGCACCAGCAAAATTCGCATTCAAGGCGTTGCGCGTTTGCACGGTTGCACTCACCAGGTGGTGGCCGACCGGATTGAAGCGGGCACTTTTTTGTGCGCCGTGGCGGCCACCGGCGGTGATGTGGTGCTGCGCCATGCGCGCGAAGACCATCTGGATGCGGTGGTCGACAAACTGCGCGACGCCGGTGTGAGCATTGAAGCCGGGGCTGACTTTTTGCGTGTGCGCTCGCAAGGCCGGTTGAAGGCGCAAAGCTTTCGCACCACCGAGTACCCGGGTTTCCCGACCGATATGCAAGCCCAGTTCATGGCGCTCAACTGCATCGCCACAGGCTCCAGCAAGGTGACCGAAACGATTTTCGAAAACCGGTTCATGCACGTGAACGAACTGGTGCGCTTGGGTGCGCACATTCAGATCGACGGCAAAGTCTCGGTGGTGGAGGGCGTTGAAAAACTCTCTGGTGCCACCGTCATGGCCACCGATTTGCGCGCATCGGCGTCCCTGGTGATTGCCGGCTTGGTGGCCGAGGGCGAGACCTGTGTGGAGCGTATTTACCACCTGGACCGCGGCTACGATCGCATGGAAGAAAAACTGCGCAGCATTGGTGCTGACATTGAGCGCGTCAAGTGACGTGCGGCTTGGAGAACTAATTTGATCACGCTTGCCCTGTCCAAAGGACGGATCTTTGACGAAACCTTGCCGCTGCTCAAAGCCGCAGGCATTGAGGTGCTCGAAGACCCTGAGACCTCGCGCAAATTGATCTTGACCACCAACCAAGCCCATGTGCGCGTGGTCCTGGTGCGCGCGACCGATGTGCCGACCTATGTGGAGTACGGCGGCGCCGATCTGGGCGTGACCGGCAAAGACACCTTGATTGAACACGGCGGTTTGGGCCTGTATCAGCCGCTGGACTTGAACATTGCCAAATGCCGTATGAGCGTGGCGGTGCGCGCCGACTTTGACTATGCCAGCGCTGTGCGCTCGGGTTCACGCTTGCGCGTGGCAACCAAATACACCAGCATTGCACGAGAATTTTTTGCGCAAAAAGGCGTGCACGTCGATCTGATCAAACTCTACGGCAGCATGGAGCTGGCGCCATTGACCGGCTTGGCCGATGCCATCGTCGATTTGGTGTCTACCGGCAGCACGCTCAAGGCCAACCACCTGATCGAGGTCGAACGCATCATGGACATCAGTTCGCGCTTGGTGGTGAACCAAGCGGCGCTCAAGCTCAAGCAAAAAGAAATTCGCGCCATCATTGATGCCTTTGCCGGCGCCGTGAAGAAAGACTGACACACATGGGTTTTCAAGCCAAACCATTGCAACTGAACACGGCGGACGCCGGTTTTGAAGCGGCCTTCTCGGCCCGCCTGCATTGGTCTGCCGATACCGACGCCGCCATCGAGCAGCGCGTGGCCGACATCTTGGCCGATGTGCAACAGCGCGGCGATGCGGCGGTGCTGGACTACACCCAGCGCTTTGATGGCCTGCAAGCCACCGACATGAAGGCGCTGGAAATCACCCAGGCTGAATTGCAAGCTGCGCTGGACAGCCTGCCGGGCGTGCAACGCGAAGCCTTGCAAGCGGCTGCAGCGCGGGTGCGCAAGTACCACGAAGCCCAAAAGAAAGCCTCGGGCGAAAGCTGGAGCTACCGCGACGAAGACGGCACCTTACTGGGCCAAAAAGTCACACCGCTGGACCGTGTGGGCATTTACGTGCCCGGCGGTAAAGCCGCTTATCCCTCGTCGGTGCTGATGAATGCGATTCCCGCCCATGTGGCAGGGGTGCAAGAAATCATCATGGTGGTGCCTACGCCGCAGGGTGTGCGCAATCCGCTGGTGCTGGCCGCTGCCTGTGTGGCCGGCGTGAGCCGCGCCTTCACCGTGGGCGGCGCGCAGGCCGTGGCGGCGCTGGCTTACGGCACGGCCACCATTCCCAAAGTCGACAAGATCACCGGCCCGGGTAACGCCTATGTGGCCAGCGCTAAAAAACGCGTGTTTGGTACCGTGGGCATTGACATGATCGCAGGCCCCAGCGAAATTTTGGTCTTGGCCGATGGCACCACACCGGCCGATTGGGTGGCGATGGACCTCTTTTCACAGGCCGAGCACGACGAGTTGGCGCAAAGCATCTTGCTGTGCCCCGATGCGGCTTACATCGCGCAGGTGCAAGCGGCGATTGACCGCCTGTTGCCCGAGATGCCAAGGCGCGAGATCATCGCCAAATCCCTGAACGATCGCGGCGCTTTGATTTTGACGCGCAGCATGGAAGAGGCTTGCGCCATCAGCAACCGTATTGCGCCTGAGCATTTGGAAGTTTCCAGTCAAGAGCCGCACCGTTGGGAGCCATTACTGCGCCACGCCGGCGCGATTTTTCTCGGCGCCTTCACCAGTGAGTCGCTCGGCGACTACTGCGCTGGCCCGAACCACGTGTTGCCCACCAGTGGCACGGCGCGGTTCTCATCGCCTTTGGGCGTGTACGATTTCCAGAAACGCTCCAGCCTGATCGAGGTCAGCGAGCAAGGTGCGCAAGCCCTGGGCCGCATTGCCGCCGAGCTGGCTTATGGCGAAGGCCTGCAAGCCCATGCCCGCGCTGCTGAACTGCGTTTGAACCCTGTGCCTGCTATGCGAAAGCCTGTATGACCACCGAAGTCAGCCCCCAGTTGATGCAACGCATTCGTCAAGACGTGCAGTCCATGCACGCCTATGCGATTCAAGAGTCGGCAGGCATGGTCAAGCTCGATGCGATGGAGAACCCGCACCGTCTGCCGCCTGAGTTGCAAAAGGCCCTGGGTGAGCGCCTGGGTGCGCTGGCCTTGAACCGTTACCCTGATGGCCGTGTGAACGACTTGCGTCACGCGCTGGCGCAGTACGCGGGCATGCCTGCGGGCTACGACATCATGTTGGGCAACGGTTCGGACGAGTTGATCTCATTGCTGTCGCTGGCCTGCGATGTGCCTGGCGCTTCGGTCCTGGCGCCGCTACCGGGTTTTGTGATGTACGCCATGAGTGCGCAGTTGCAAGGCTTGGCTTTCCATGGTGTGCCCCTTACCGCGGACTTTGAGCTTGACGAGGCCGGCATGCTGGCCGCCATTGCCGAGCACCAACCGTCCATCGTGTATCTGGCTTATCCGAACAACCCCACCGGCAATTTGTGGAATGACGAGACGATTGAAAAAATCGTGCTGGCCCAGGGGGCACAAGGTGGCTTGGTGGTGATGGACGAGGCTTACCAGCCGTTTGCCAGTCGCAGTTACATGGACCGTATTGAGCGCCATGCGCATGTGCTGTTGATGCGCACGCTGAGTAAGTTCGGCCTGGCCGGTGTGCGCCTGGGTTACATGATCGGCCCCAAGGCCTTGGTGGCCGAGATTGACAAGGTGCGTCCGCCCTACAACATCAGCGTGCTGGATTACGAATGCGCTTTGTTTGCGCTGGAGCATGCCGAGGTGTTCGCGGCCCAGGCCAAAGACCTGCGCGAACAGCGCGCCCGTTTGCAAATGGAACTGGCCGCCTTGCCCGGCGTGAAACCGTTCCCGAGTGAAGCCAATATGATTTTGGCCCGCGTGCCCGATGCAGCCAAAACCTTCGACGGCCTGAAGGCCCGCAAGGTGTTGATCAAGAACGTTTCTAAAATGCACCCATTGCTGGCCAATTGCCTGCGCCTGACCGTGGGCACAGCCGAAGAAAATACGCTGCTGCTTGCTGCCCTCAAGGACTCTTTATGAACCGCACCGCCGAAGTCACCCGCCAGACGGCCGAAACGAAGATCCGCGTCGCCGTCAATCTGGACGGCACGGGTCAGGCCAAACTGGCCACCGGCATTGGGTTTCTGGACCACATGCTGGACCAGATTGCGCGCCACGGCCTGATCGATCTGGACATTAGCTGCGAAGGCGATTTGCACATCGACGGCCACCACACGGTAGAAGACATTGGCATCACCTTGGGCCAAGCGGTGGCGCAGGCCGTGGGCGACAAAAAAGGCATCCGCCGTTACGGCCATGCCTATGTGCCTTTGGACGAAGCCTTGAGCCGGGTGGTGATTGATTTTTCCGGTCGTCCAGGGCTGGAAATGGACGTGCATTTCACCTCCGGCATGTTGGGCGCACTCGACACGCAGTTGGTCTACGAATTTTTCCAAGGCTTTGTGAACCACGCGCTGGTCACGCTGCACATTGACAACCTCAAAGGCGTCAATGCGCACCACCAGTGTGAAACCATTTTCAAGGCCTTTGGCCGCACGTTGCGCGCGGCGCTGGAGTTGGACCCGCGATCGGTCGGTGTGATTCCGTCGACCAAGGGATCACTCTGAAATGAGCACCAACCGCGTCGCTGTCGTGGACTATGGCATGGGCAATCTGCGCTCGGTCGCGCAGGCGGTGATCCATGCAGCCTCGGCGGTCGACCACGCCGTGGTAACAGTCACCTCGGACCCGCAGGTTGTGCGCGATGCGCACCGCGTGGTGTTGCCGGGGCAAGGCGCTATGCCAGACTGCATGCGCGAGCTGCGTGACTCGGGAATGATGGAAGCGGTGCTGGAGGCCGCAGCCAGCAAACCCCTGTTTGGCGTGTGTGTGGGCATGCAAATGTTGCTGGACCACAGCGCCGAGGGCGACACGCCTGGTCTGGGGCTGATCCCCGGCGATGTGATCAAGTTCGATCTGGCGGGGCAAACCCAGCCTGACGGCACCCGTTACAAAGTGCCGCAAATGGGTTGGAACCAAGTTTGGCAAACCGCGCCGAATCACCCCTTGTGGGCGGGCATTGAGGACGCCAGCTGGTATTATTTTGTGCACAGCTTTTATGCCCAGGTAAGCAACCCCGTTCATGCTGCGGCGCAGACTGATTACGGTGGCCGTTTTGCCAGCGCGATTGCCCGGGACAATATTTTTGCCACCCAGTTTCACCCCGAAAAAAGCGCCGACCAAGGTCTGGCTTTGTTCCGTAATTTTCTTCACTGGCAGCCGTGAGTCACCTCCGTTTGCCTCTGATTTTTCAACCTGCATATAAATTGCCATGATTCTGATCCCCGCCATTGACCTCAAAGACGGCCACTGCGTTCGCCTCAAGCAAGGCGACATGGACCAAGCCACCACCTTCGGTGAAGACCCAGCTGCCATGGCGCGCAGCTGGCTCGAAAAAGGTGCCCGGCGCTTGCACCTGGTCGATCTGAACGGCGCTTTTGCCGGTAAGCCGCAAAACTTTGCCGCCATCAAGTCCATCCTCAAGGCCGTGGGCGATGACATCCCGGTGCAGCTGGGCGGCGGTATCCGCGATCTGGACACGATTGAAAAATACATCGACAGCGGCCTGCGCTACGTCATCATCGGCACCGCTGCGGTGAAGAACCCCGGTTTTCTGAAAGACGCGTGCACCGCTTTTGGCGGTCACATCATTGTCGGCCTGGACGCCAAAGACGGTAAAGTCGCCACCGACGGTTGGAGCAAGCTGACCGGTCATGAAGTGGTCGATTTGGCCAAGAAATTTCAAGACTGGGGCGTCGAGTCCATCATCTATACCGACATCGGGCGTGACGGCATGCTCAGCGGCATCAACATTGACGCGACCGTGAAGCTGGCGCAGGCGCTCACCATTCCCGTGATCGCCTCGGGCGGCTTGTCGAATATGGCCGACATCGAGCAACTGTGCGCCGTGGAAGAAGAGGGCGTGGAAGGCGTGATTTGTGGTCGCGCCGTTTACTCCGGCGACCTGGACTTCGCTTTGGCCCAGCAACGCGCAGACGATCTCAATGGTTGAAACTTTTCGGGGCTTGCCGGCGCACAGGCTGACCTTGCCGGGTGGCGACGAACTGATCGTCGCCTTGCATGGGGCGCATGTGCTGTCTTGGGTGTCCCAAGGTCGCGAACGCCTGTACCTCAGCCCTGACAGCGTGATGGACGGCCATGCCGCGATTCGCGGTGGCGTGCCGGTGTGTTTCCCGCAATTCAACCAGCGTGGCACTTTGCCCAAGCACGGCTTTGCGCGCAATCTGCCTTGGGCGCTGAAGGCGACCGAGTCCACCGCTGAAGGCGTGAGCCTGACCCTGGTTCTATCAGACAGCCCTGCCACCCGCGCGCATTGGCAGCAGGCCTTTGATGCGCAGTTCATCATCGAGTTGACGCCACGCAGTGTGCTGATGACGCTCAAAGTGGTGAATCGCGACACCCTTCCCTTGGAGATGACCGGTGCCTTGCACAGTTACCTGGCAGTGGACGACATTGGCCAAGCCAGTTTGCGCGGTTTGCAAGGCCAGGCCGAATGGGACTCGTTGACCGATATCCACGCCCAAGCCGCGCCTGAATTGCGTTTTGACGGCGAGTTCGATCGCGTTTACGAGGCCACAAGCCGGCCCTTGTTGTTGCAAGACGGCGCGAACCGATTGCAGATTGAGCAAAGCCCGACCTGGTTCAACAGCGTGGTCTGGAACCCGGGCTCGGCGCTGAGTGCGCGCATGGCCGATATGCCTGAAGATGGTTATCAGTACATGCTGTGTGTCGAAGCGGCGCAGGTGGATGCGCCGGTGAAAGTCTCGCCGCAAGCCACTTGGCAAGGCTGGCAGCGGCTCACCGTTTTGCAAGACCCCCGTCCGCAAGAGCGCACTTAAATCATTGGATTTTTCTATGTTGGCCAAACGCATCATTCCTTGCCTGGACGTTACCGGAGGCCGTGTCGTCAAAGGCGTGAACTTTGTCGAACTGCGCGATGCCGGTGACCCGGTCGAAATCGCGGCCCGCTACAACGAGCAGGGCGCCGACGAGCTGACTTTCTTGGACATCACCGCCACCAGCGATGGGCGCGACGTGATCCTGCACATCATCGAAGCCGTGGCTTCACAAGTGTTCATTCCGCTGACCGTGGGCGGCGGTGTGCGCACCGTGGACGATGTGCGCCGCCTGCTCAACGCCGGCGCTGACAAAACCAGCTTCAACTCCGCCGCGATTGCCAACCCGCAGGTGATCCGCGAAGCCTCGGCCAAATACGGTGCGCAATGCATCGTGGTGGCCATCGACGCCAAACGCCGCACGGCGCAAGACGAGCAGCGCATCGGCACCAACGGTTTGCCGATGGGGCCGGGTTGGGACGTGTACAGCCACGGTGGCCGCAAAAACGTGGGCTTGGACGCGGTGGCCTGGGCCACGCAAATGGCCGAGTACGGCGCGGGCGAAATCTTGCTCACCAGCATGGACCGCGACGGCACCAAGAGTGGCTTTGATTTGCAACTGACGCGCGCCGTGAGCGACGCTGTGTCTGTGCCCGTGATCGCCTCCGGCGGCGTAGGCAACCTCGACCACCTGGCCGACGGCGTGAGCATCGGTGGCGCCGACGCCGTGCTGGCGGCTAGCATCTTCCATTACGGCGAATACACCGTAGGGCAGGCGAAGGCGAGGATGCGCGAGCGGGGGATTCCTGTGCGCTTATGAGGTCTGTTCAGACTTGATGCAATAAATCCAAAGGGCTGGCAGTGCCACCCGCTGCCACCTTGAGCCAAAACCCTGCGCAACCTCGGGTGCTTTAGCTCCGAGTCAAGCAGGCGCAGTCCATCATCTTGATGGGGTGCTTTGATTTTGAACGTAGGCCTTTACGATCTCCAGCGGGGCGCCACCACAGGAGGCAATGCAGTAAGACGG
>CANGDZ010000017.1 GCA_947452785.1 Comamonadaceae bacterium
CACGCCATGGGCACTTTGATGCCGTATCCATCAGAGGATCCACCCCGATTGCTCGAAGTCTCTCGTCCTGACAGGCGGCGGCTCATGCCTTCAGCGTTCAGCAGTCTTGTTTCCGTGCCCGTAGGCAGGGAGGCATCCATAGCATCTCCCTGTAAAAGGACCGATTGTGGGGGCCTTGGATGCAGCTTGTGTGGACACGAGCCTTGTAGTTGATGCAAGTCAAGTTTATTGCAAGATGAAAACCCGCCTTGAAGGCCTTTTCACCTGATTGCCAATGCGGTTTTGGGCTGTAAAGTCCGGCAAAAGTTTGGTGTATTCGGCCCTTGCGCAGTCTGATTGTGTATGGTGGGTCTTCTTGTCTCTTGGACATATGAAAGGAACCTTCCATGGCCCTGCCCTGGCTGATGGCGCTCAAAGTCATTCCGTGGGGCGACGTGATTGAACACGCGCCCACTGTGCTTAAAGCGGCGCGAAAATTGATGGATCGCCAAAGGGCTGAGCCTGTTCCCAACACTGTCACTGGAGTCGACCTGTCGAGCGAGTCGTTACCCAGTTTGGGAGAGCTCAAAAACCGATTGATATCGGCCCAAGTTCAGATCGATGGTCACGCCCAAACGCAAGCGCAACTGACCGAGACTTTGGCTGCATTGGCGGAGCAAAACGCCCAACTGGTCAGCGCGGTTGAAGTGCTGCGCCTGCGCACAAGACTGCTTTTGTGGGGCATGGCCTTGCTGGCGCTGACCATGGCGTGGTGGGCCTGGCGCTGAGCCTTCTCGGCCAAGAGGCCTTGTCTATCGTCAAGCGCTTGTGGTGCCAAAATGCGCGCGCAAGTAAGCCATGATGGCTTTTGAGTCTTGCAGCCACTGGGTCTGGCCTTGGCTGTCGGTGATTTTGAGGCAGGGTACTTTGGTGGCGCCGCTGCCTTGCAGCAGCGCGTCGCGGTTGACGCTGTTATGCTGCGCATCGCGCTTTTCAATGGGCAAGGACAGGCGGCGCATTTCCTGGCGCACCTTGATGCAAAACGGGCAGGTGCTGAACTGGTACAGCGCCAGGCTTTGGCACTGCAGATCGATCGTGGCTTGCTCCGCGCTCTCGCGCTGCACGCCGGTCGGCCGGGTCAGGCGCTCTTTGAGCAACATAAAAGGGCCCAGCACAACGCGCAGGGTTCTGAAAAATGCACGGATCACGGTTTTCATGGGCGCTCAAAACTTTCAATAAGGGATGGAGATAAATAAAAAATTCGTCACAGCAGCTTGGCCAAGTACTTGCCGGTGAAGCTGTTGGGGTTCTTTGCCAGTTCTTCCGGCGTGCCCACGCCCACCACCATGCCGCCGCCCGAGCCGCCTTCGGGACCCATGTCGATGATCCAGTCGGCGGTTTTGATCACGTCCAGGTTGTGCTCGATGATGACGATGGTGTTGCCCGCGTCACGCAACTGGTGCAGCACCTTGAGCAGCAAGTCGATGTCGGCAAAGTGCAGGCCGGTGGTCGGCTCGTCCAAGATGTACAGCGTGCGGCCGGTGTCGCGTTTGGACAGCTCCAGTGCCAGCTTGACGCGCTGCGCCTCGCCGCCCGACAAGGTGGTGGCCGATTGGCCCAAACGGATGTAGGACAGGCCCACGTCCAGCAGGGTTTGCAGTTTGCGAGCGATATTGGGCACGGCGTTGAAGAAGGCATAGGCCACCTCCACCGTCATGTCCAACACCTGAGCAATGTTTTTGCCTTTGTATTGGATTTCCAGGGTTTCGCGGTTGTAGCGTTTGCCTTTGCAGACATCGCAGGGCACGTACACATCAGGCAAAAAGTGCATTTCCACTTTCACCATGCCGTCACCCTGGCAGGCCTCACAGCGTCCGCCGGTGACGTTGAACGAGAAGCGCCCGGGGCCGTAGCCGCGTTCGCGCGCGGCAGGCACTTCGGCCAACAGGTCGCGAATGTGGGTGAACAAGCCGGTGTAAGTGGCCGGGTTGCTGCGCGGCGTGCGGCCAATGGGGGACTGGTCGACGTTGATCACTTTGTCAAAGTGGTACATGCCCAAAATTTCTTCGTGCGGCGCGGGTTCTTCGTGCGCACGGTGAATCTGATGCGCGGCCGCCAAATACAAGGTGTCGTTCACCAGCGTCGATTTGCCTGAGCCGGACACGCCGGTCACGCAGGTCAAGAGGCCGACCGGGAATTGCGCGGTCACTTCCTTCAGGTTGTTGCCAGTGGCTTTGACGATCTCGATGCAGTCTTTGCCTTTAGGGTGACGCGTGACGGGCACGGCAATTTTCTTGCGCCCCGACATGTATTGGCCGGTGAGCGAGTCAGGCGTGGCCATGATTTCGGCGCAAGTGCCTTGCGCCATGACGCGCCCGCCGTGCACGCCGGCTCCGGGGCCCATGTCGATCACATGGTCGGCCACGCGGATCATGTCTTCGTCGTGCTCCACCACCAGCACGCTGTTGCCGATGTCGCGCAGGTGTTGCAGTGTGCCGATCAAACGGTCGTTGTCGCGCTGGTGCAGGCCAATGCTGGGCTCGTCCAACACGTACATCACGCCCGTCAGGCCCGAGCCGATTTGGCTGGCCAGACGGATGCGCTGCGACTCACCGCCCGACAGGGTTTCGGCACTGCGGTCCAGGCTCAAATAATTCAGGCCCACGTCGTTCAAAAACTTCAGACGCAAGCCTACTTCGCGCACCACCTTGCTGGCAATTTCGCCCTTGGCACCGTCGATTTTCAGGCTCTGAAAATACGCTTGCGCTTCGCCCAAGGTTACGTGGCTGATTTGAAAGATGGCACGGGCTTGATCGCCTTGGCCGATAAACACATGGCGCGCTTCGCGGCGCAGGCGTGAACCCATGCAGTCGGTGCAAGGCTGGTGGTTGCGCAGACGCGCCAGGTCTTCACGCACCACCGACGAATCAGTCTCGCGGTAGCGCCGCGTCATGTTCGGAATGATGCCTTCAAAGGGGTGCTTCTTGCTCACCTTTTTGCCTTGCGAAGCGCCCGATTCCGAGATGTAGCTGAACTTGATGTCTTCTTCGCCCGAACCAAACAAGAGGACTTGGCGCACCTCTTCAGGCAGGTTTTCAAATGGCGCTTCGACGTCGAACTTGTAATGCTTGGCCAGGCTTTCCAGCATGCTGAAATAAAAGCCGTTGCGCCGATCCCAGCCCTTGATGGCGCCGCTGGCCAGGCTCAAGGTCGGGAACGCCACGACGCGGGCTGGGTCAAAGAACTCCATCGTGCCAATGCCGTCGCAGGTGGTGCAAGCGCCCATGGGCGAGTTGAACGAGAACAGGCGCGGCTCCAACTCGCTGATGGCGTAGTGGCAAATCGGGCAGGCGAACTTGGCGTTGAACAAATGCTCTTTGGCGCTGTCCATCTCCACCACCAGAGCGCGGCCTTCGGCCAAGCCCAGCGCGGCTTCAAAGCTCTCGGCCAAGCGCTGGCGCAGGGCGTCGCGTGCCGGTGCATCGGCTTCGTTGCGTACCTTCAAGCGGTCCACCACCACGTCAATGTCGTGCTTCTCGGTTTTCTTCAAGGCCGGCAGGTCTTCCGCTTCCACGGTCTGGCCGTTGATGCGAAAGCGCACATAACCCAGTGCCTGCATTTGCTCAAACACCTGCGCAAACTCACCCTTACGCTCACGCGCGATGGGCGCCACGATCATCAAGCGCGTCTCTTCAGGCAGGGCCAGCACCGCGTCCACCATCTGGCTGACGGTTTGCGCTTGCAGGGGCAGGTTGTGGTCCGGGCAGTAGGGCGTGCCTGCGCGGGCAAACAGCAGGCGCAGATAGTCGTGAATTTCGGTCACTGTGCCCACGGTGGAGCGCGGGTTGTGGCTGGTGGCTTTTTGCTCAATGCTGATGGCGGGCGACAAGCCCTCGATCAAATCCACATCGGGTTTGTCCATCAGTTGCAAAAACTGCCGCGCGTAGGTGGACAGGCTTTCCACATAGCGGCGCTGGCCTTCGGCGTACAGCGTGTCAAAGGCCAAACTGGATTTACCCGAACCCGACAAGCCGGTAATCACCACCAACTGGTTGCGCGGAATGTCCAGGTCGATGTTTTTCAGGTTGTGCGTGCGTGCCCCGCGCACGCTGATGTGCGTCTGCCGCAAGGCTTTGGCCAGGTACGAGGCGTCATCGCGTTCGAGCTCGGCGCGCAGTGCGGCGCGATCATCAGGGCGATCTTCGGGGCTTATGGCCAAGGTTGCATCAGAGTGGTTCAAAATCGGTGCCGAAAGACAAAACCCTCAATTATCGGCCTTGTGGCCTCGCTTGTCTGCCAGCGGGTCTCGTTTTGTCAATCAGGGACAATAAGCCCATTGAACTGATGAACTGATTTCTTCACGTGACTTCTTCTGCTATTGACTCGCCTGCCTTGCCTGCCACCACCATGACCGCCACCGAGCGGCGCGCCAGCGCCTCCTTGGCGTCTATTTTTGCGTTGCGCATGCTAGGCCTGTTTTTGGTGTTGCCGGTGTTTGCGCTCGAGGCGCGCAAATACCCGGGCGGCGACGATCCGGCGATGCTGGGCCTGGCCATGGGCATTTACGGGTTGACGCAAGGTTTGTTGCAGCTGCCTTTTGGCATGGCCTCAGACCGCTTTGGCCGCAAGCGGGTGATTGTGCTGGGCTTGATTATTTTTGCGATAGGCAGCTTTGTCGCGGCCGCCGCGCCCACTCTGGGCTGGTTGCTGGTCGGGCGCAGCGTGCAGGGCGCTGGCGCCGTGTCGGCTGCGGTGACGGCCTTGCTGGCCGATCTGACGCGCGACGAGGTGCGCACCAAGGCCATGGCCTTGGTGGGCGCCAGCATCGGCTTGATGTTTGCCCTGTCTCTGGTCTTGGCGCCCGTGCTGGTGGCGCTGATTGGCTTGCCCGGTTTGTTCACGCTGACCGGCTTGTTGGCATTGGCCGGGATCACCGTTGTGCTGTGGCGCGTGCCGCCTGAGCCGGCAGAACACAAAAACCAGCCCCGGGGCCGCTTGAGCGTGGTCTTGCGCCACCCGGGTTTGATGCGTTTGAACCTGGGCGTGTTCGTTTTGCATGCGGTGCAGCTCGCCATGTGGGTGGCCGTGCCAGCCCTCTTGGTGCAGGCCGGCCTGCCCAAAGAGCAGCATTGGTGGGTCTACTTGCCTGCGGTGCTGGCCTCGTTTGGGGTCATGGGCGGCACTTTGTTCCCGCTGGAGCGCCGGGGTTATTTGCGCGCCGTGTTTTTGTCGGCCGTGGGCCTGATTGCGCTGGTGCAGCTGGGCTTTTTGTTCCAGGCCTCGGGCACACCGCAGATGCTCAGTTTGGGCGCCTTGTTGTTTGCGTTTTTTTGCGGCTTCAATATTTTGGAGGCCTCGCAGCCCAGCATGGCTTCACGCATGGCGCCACCGCAGGTGCGCGGTGCGGCGCTGGGCGTGTACAACACCTTGCAGTCGCTGGGTTTTTTTGCCGGCGGCGTCTCTGGTGGGCTGTTGGTCAAGAATTTGGGCACCCAGGCGTTGTTTTTGGCCTGCGCTTGCGCCATGGTGGTTTGGCTGCTGGTGGCCTGGCCCATGACGGCCCCTGCAAATCCGGCCCACAAGGCCCCATAATTGAGTCTTATCTCAGAGGAATCGTTTCATGGCATCCGTCAACAAAGTCATCCTGATCGGCAACTGCGGCCGAGACCCCGAAATCCGTTACCTGCCCTCGGGCCAGGCCGTGGCCAATGTGAGCATTGCCACCACCAGTCGCCGCAAAGACCGCACCTCTGGCGAGACGGTCGAAGACACCCAGTGGCACCGCGTCACCTTTTACGACCGCTTGGCCGAAATCGCCGGTGAATACGTCAAAAAAGGCCGGCCTATTTACGTCGAAGGCCGTTTGAAATACGGCAAGTACACCGACCAGGCTGGGGTTGAAAAGAACACCGTCGACATCATCGCCACCGAAATGCAATTGCTCGGCGGCCGTGAAGGCGGCGGCGCCCCCTCCGGTGGCGGCGACGAAGGCTACGACAGCGCACCGCGCCGCCCAGCGGCCGCACCTGCAGCGCGTCCGGCCGCAGCGCCCCGTGCACCAGCCCCAGCGGCCAAGCCGGCTGCGTCCAGCGGGTTTGATGACATGGACGACGATATTCCGTTCTAATCAAACGCATCAGCCTCAAACAAAGAGCCCGCCCTCTCACCGAGTGCGGGCTCTTTGTCTTTGCAAATTCCTCTACCCCAGGCGCGACCTTGAAGCGCATACGGCCCCCTGACCACGCTGAACGCTTACCTTTGCACAACGAGGTCCATGCCCAGCCCTCCGCGCATGTTGATCTGCCGGCCTTGGTGGTTACGTTGCTGTTTTGAATGAGGGCGGCCGCCGCGAGCATGTGGATGCGCACCTGTGCCAATTGCCCGGCCAGACTTTCAGGGCCACCGAGTTGGCGGTGGTGCTGGGCGACTTGGCGCAGACCGGGCAGATGATGAACCAAGCTCAAGCGTGGCTGTGTGCGCGTGACCTGGTGCAATCGCAAATGGGCAACGATGAGCAAGGCAGGCCGCATTCTTGTGTGCTGACCGACTTCAAAGTGCGTGACTCCGGCTTTGAGCGCGTGTTGGTGATCGCGGGCGCTGGCGTGAGCCCGACCCGCGCTGGCCGCATCGTGCAGCGTCTATTGGAGTTGGAGACTTACCGCCTGATGGTTTTGCGCGGCCTGCCGGTGGCCAAACAACTCGCGCCGCAACTGACCCGCATGGAAACGGCCTGGCCGACAATGCCGTCAGCCTGGAGCACAAAACCGCCAAAGACCAACAACTGCTGGACACCCTGGTGTCTTTGGCGGTACGGGTGGAAAAAACCACGGCCCAGCACATGTACCGTTTTGGCGCGACGCGGGCCTACGAGGCCATCGTGCTCTGCAGCGCCTGGCTTCGCTGTCAGAGTGAGTCGCGTGCACCAGCGCCTTGCTGCGCACGCGGGTGGACCTTGCGACCGAAATGCAGAACCAACAGTTGTCGGAGAAACTCACGCGGGGGCAGGATATGCAACTGCGCCTGCAAAGCACGGTGGAAGGCCTGTCGATCGCGGCGATCAGCTACTACGTGGTGAGCCTGTTGTTGTAAGCTGCCAAAGCCCTCAATGCCGTAGGCGTGCCGATTCAACCCGAAATGGCCGTGGGTGCGGCGGTGCCGTAGGTGTTGTGGGGCGTGGGGCGGATGACGCGGCATATTCACGCCAAAATCAATCACCTGCAGGGTTGAAGGTGCAGATTCGTTGACAGCGCAAGTCCATGTCACCAAGCGCTAATGTGCAATGTCATAATTTTCAAATGCGTCCGCCGTCATCTCAGCAAGCTCTTCACACTGATGCCACTCGTGATGAGTGGGTGGATGTCTTGCGAGGCTTGGTGGCCTTACTTGTTGTCGCCCATCACGCGGCACTGATGTATGGCGCAATAGGCTCATGGTTTTGGCACGAACGCACCCCAGATAATTCGTTTTCTTCGCTCGTTCTTACGTTCTTCTGTACGCTGAATCAGGCCTGGTTCATGGGGTTGTTCTTTTTGCTTGCGGGGACCTATGTGCCCGCATCGATCGCCCGCAAAGGTGCCGTCACATTTCTTCTAGATCGGTCTCAACGCTTAGGCATTCCCTTGTTGATCTTCGGGTGCTTGCTTGGGCCTTTCACCATCGCCTTGGCTTTGACGTCAAAGGGCTATGCGATGCATGACACCCTGGTGGCACTTTGGAGTCGAGGCCAATTTGAATCAGGACCTCTTTGGTTTGCAGCTGCTTTGCTGGTGATGACCCTCATCGTGACGCCCGCCGTGTCATGGCTCAAGCATCTACGTTCATTCCCAACGAACACCACAATGGGGGTTGCCGCGCTGCTTGTGGGCGTCTCGGCATTCCTCATCCGCTTAAGTTGGCCCGTTGGGAAAACATGGTGGATAGGCTGGCAACTGGGTTACTTTCCAAGTTACGTTGTGCTTTTTATCGCAGGCGTTGCAGGTGCCCAGTCGCGTTGGTGGGTTGATGTGCCAATTGAATCAGGACGCACTTGGCAACGCGTGATGCGCTGCGTCGTTTGGACATTTCCAGTGATGGCGCTCGCCAGCGATCGCCTTGCTTGGCTCGGTGGACCTGCTATTGGCGGTTGGAATATGCAGGCCGTTGTGTATGCGTTTTGGGAACCCTTAGTTGCTTGGGGGATCATTTTGAGTTTGCTGCGTTGGGCGCAACATCGATTCGCCCAACCCAACCCCATTTATAAAATGATTGGCCGCAGTGCGTTCACAGTCTATTTTATTCATCCGCCCATCGTGGTGACCTTCGGGCTCGTTTTGAGCGAATTGGAAATACCGGTTCTTTTGAAATTTTTCTTCAGTGCTGCGCTAAGCATGTTGAGTTGTCTGGCATTGGCCCAATTTCTTTTGCGCTCGTCATGGTGGCGGCGGTGGTTTTAGCGCTGGCACCTGATCTGCGGGCATAACCAATCACCCAAAAGGAAGGCCTGGATTTTTAAAGCGGCAGAAGGGCTTTGCGGGCTTGCCGGTCGTTGCCTTAGATAAGCTGGTAGCCCTTTGCCGAAGTAGTATCCCCCAAAATATAACCAGCTCAATGGGGGCGAAGCACATGCGTTGCAGTTTTAGTGGCCGCCGAAAAGGCGGCATGGCGGTCAAGCCAGTCTAGTGTGGGCATGATTCAGGCGCGGGGTTGAATGTCGTAGCGAGCTTTGAGGTGTATCAGCGGATGCGCCCATGGCAAGCGTCCATGGTGTTGCAAATGGCCGACCACAATGCCCGGGTGCAGTTGGGCTTGAGCAGCAAAGACTGCAATGTCTTTTTTTGTCAACGGCAGTTCTTCTAGCGCTTGATTCATCGCAGCGGGCATCAGCACTTCAGCGGCGAATCGGTCTGCCTCCAGCTCTTCTGGCGTGGTGGCCTGTGTGCCCGATGATGCATCGTCAAGGAAGACCGCACGCCTTGCCGGGTGCTTGAGGATGTGCCCAATCTCGTGAAAAAAGCTGAACCAAAAGGTGTCGTTCCATTTGCCCAGCAAAGACAGCTGAACCAAGGGCTTGCCATGCAGCCAGCGTGCGACGCCAGACACATGTGTGCCTTGTAGTGCTGGTACAAAAACCAACACCACTCCCACTTGTGAGCACAAACGGGTCAGCTCGCGGCCAATGGTGGCAGCGTCTGCCAAAGTCAAGGCCCGCATTGCGGGCAGTGCGCGTTCCAGTGCAGCAGCATCGAACGCAGACGCCTCACGTTGTTGGGCCTGTATTTCGCCCATGCGCAGCCAAGCGGTGATGGCTGCCACATCGGTTTGCGCGTCTGGTTTGGCCCGGCGAAACTGCACCTGAAGTTGGTCATACTGTGCGGCCCAGCCCTCGGGCGAGGCAACACCAAAAAAGCCCAGCATAGGCTCGACCAGTGTTTCGACAAACTTGGCGGTCAAGCGACCAGCGGGCAGTACGTTCGCTTGTTGCAGGGCCTTGAGTGGGAATGTTTGTACCCAAGGTACTGCGCTCAGATTGGTTTGTACCGCACGAAGGCGTGCCAGGTATTCGCGGTACTGGGCTTCACGGGTAAGCCAGAAATTCGCAGGCACCTGCAACACGCGCTCCAGTTCAATGGCGGTGTCTTCGGTGATCTCTTTTTTCCCAGCTAAGATTTCGTTGATGGCCTGTGTGGGGCGTCCCAAACGGCGTGAGAGTTCGGCTTGAGTCAAGTCGCGCTCGTCCATCAGGTCACGCAAGGTGTCGCCGGGTGGCGATACCTCGGTCGGTTCATACAAAAGAGTTGTTTCAGTCATGGTAGTTCACCACTTCGGTGATGGTTATTTGGTCAATGTTTTGCCAGTCAAGCCCGCCGTCTTCTTTGGTGTGTGGTGGCTGGCGGGTAGGGCGAAGAATCAGACGCAAGCCTTTGTCGAGTCTGCAAGAGAAATACCCGAGACGATCTCCGGTCAACTCCACCCACCGCCCCGGTAGGTTGCGCATGTCATCCATGCAACGGGCTGCTCGCAAGTCGTCGAGCCTGGTTTTTAAGTTTTTGGCAGCGGGTTGGCCCCATTTGCGCTGGCGTTCGGTTGCGGTTTCGCAAGCTTGCTTGAGCTTTGCATCCGCAAAAGATATTTCCATTTTTATTCACCCCTGAGGTGAATAGTATATTTCTTTTTGAAATGACGCGAGAAGGGTTATCCCGGGCAAACCAGGGTTTTGCAAAGCCGCAGCCATTTGCTGTGCTGAATAATGGAAAATCTCGGTTTAATAAGGATCTGAATTTCAGATCCTTATTAAAGCGCGACGACAAACAGGGCTTTGAGCGCCCAGATCAATTTGGCGCGAGAGGGGGGCGTTTTTATTTGCTGACAGGGTCCAAGCCCGTGTTGCGTACCAACTCAGCCACCGAGGGTGAAGTGAAGAAGCGCACCAGCTGTTTCGCGTTCTCTTGCTCAGTAGAACCTTGAACCAGACCGGCGGAGAAGAAGATGGTTTGCTGCACGGCGTCAGGCAAGGTGCCCACCAAGTCCAGTTCTTTGAAGTAGATCAACTCGCTCACTTGCTGAAAGCCCAGTTCCGCATCGCCACGCGCCACCACCGCCCCCACGCGCTCACTCATGATTCTTTTGGCGGTCAATTTCATCTGTTCGGCAATGCCCAGTTTGGGGAACAACTCGGTCGACAAATAGGTGCCGCTGGCGCTGGCCGAGTAGGCCACGGACTTGGCGTTGAGCAGCGATTGCTTCAAGGCTTCGACCGTGCTGATGTCGGGCTTGGGCGTGCCTTTGCGCACGGCCACGCCGATTTGCGAGCGGGCCAGATCCACGCGGCTACCGGGCACCAGCTTGCCTTCTTTCATCAAGGCTTCGAGCCCACCATCTGACAGGATCACCAGGTCGAACTTTTCACCCCGGGCAAAGCGGCTGGGGATCGAGTCTGGCGCGTTGCCGATCGAGGCGCCAAAGGAGCTGATCACTTTGTGACCGCTGGCCGCTTCGTAAATGGGAACCAGCTTTTTGTACGCCTCGGTGAACGCACCGGAGGTGATGACGCGGATTTCGGCCGCATGAGCGGCGGTGTGTGCGGCCAGCGAAGCGCAGGCCAGCAGCACGCTGGCCAACAGGCCGCGGCGGGTGATCGAATTGAGAAGTTTCATGTGATGTTTCAGTTCTGGAATTTATTCAGCCGTGATCTTGCGTTCGCGGATCACGCGACCCCAAGTGGTTGTTTCTTTGGCCATGTATTTGGCAAATTCATCGCGTGTGCTGGGCTGCGGTGTCAGGCCGTGGCTGTTGAGTTGCTCGATCACGTCGGGGCTCTTGAGTACCTTGACCAACTCCGTGTTCCAGCGGTCCAGCATCGGCGCAGGCACTTTGGACGAAGCGACAAAAGCGTACCAGTTGGTGGCACTGAAACCGGGATAGCCCGACTCGGCAATGGTGGGGATTTTGGGCAGGGCTGTCAGGCGCATGGTGCCGGTGCTGGCCAAGGGAATCAGCTTGCCGCTTTCGATGTGCGGCAATGAGGTGGACAGGGTGGAGTAGTACGCCGCCACACGGCCACCGATCAGGTCTTGCATGGCTGGTGCGCCGCCTTTGTAGGGGATGTGCACGGTGTCAATGCCCGCCATGTCATTAAGCAATTCACCCGCCAGGTGCGAGGCCGAGCCGGGGCCGGTGGAGGCGAAGTCGAGCTTGCCGGGGTTCTTTTTGGCAAAGGCGATGAACTCGGCAAAGGTTTTGATGCCGGTTTGGTTGTTGACCACCAACACGTTCGGAAAGTTCACGCCCATGGTGATGGGGGCGAGGTCTTTCACAGGGTCATAGGGCAACTTCATCATGTGCGGTGCAATGGTCAGAGGGCCGACCGAGCCAAACAAGATCACGCTGCCGTCCGCCGGGCCTTGCGCCGCGAACTGGTGCGCGATATTGCCGCCCGCGCCGGGCTTGTTGTCGATCAACACCGTGGCGCCAATGTTCTCGCCCAGTTTCTTGGCAATGATGCGTGCGCCGGTGTCGGCCGCGCCGCCCGCTGCAAAGCCGACCACCATGCTGATGGTTTTCTTGGGTGGAAAGGTCTGAGCCGAAGCGCACAAGCTCAGTACAGCCAGTGCTGCGCAAGCAAGAGTTTTAAGTGGGGCGCGTTTAAATGTCATGGAAGTCTCCTCAAAGGGTTCAGTCACTGCCTAGCCCGATGGGGCTGGGTTGTCGTTTTTCCACGGCATGGCGCAGCAAAGATGCTGTCCTGAAAATGCCATGTGCGAATTTGTTGTAAGGCAAAGTGGCAAACAAAGCCATCACCGCGCCCAGGTGCACCGCCAGCCAAGTGGGCATGGAGCCGTGGCCTCGTGCCAGCCACAGGGCCAAGCCACTCAAACTGATCAAGAACAGCAAGGCAATGAAGCCCAGGTCCATGGGTTTTTGTGCGTCGTCGCCTTGCTCGGGGTGGCGCTGCAATTTCAGCTTGAACAGGCTCGCCGTGCCCAGCAGCAAACTCACGCCGCCGGTGACGCCCAGCAGCTTGGGCAGGCTGGGCAGGTCATAAGGCGCGGGCAGGTTGAACGCGTAGTGGTAGAGCGTGGCCACGCTGGTGGCGGCAAAGCACAACATGAAGCCGTAGAAGGTCAGATGGTGGGCGCGCTGGCGGGCCAGCGAGAAGGCGTCGTCCTCGTTGTTGCAGCCTTCACCGTGACCGCCGCCCAGGTATTTCAAGCGCAACACGTCGTGGGTGGCCTCTGTGGCCGCGGGCGCGCTCACAGGAGCGCCGCTGGTGGCGGGCGTGATGTCCTGCCAAAAGCGCCGCACCCCCAGCGCCAGCGCCAGCACGGCAAACAGGAACACCGGTGCAAACAGGCTCACCAGCAGGTTGTGCGGAAAGACGCTGTAAAAGTTGTCCAGGCTGGCGGTGCTTGCGCCCACGCGTTGCTGGGCCAGCCAGAGGAACAGCGCCAAGCCTGCGGCCAGCGCCAGGCTGAGGGTCAGGCCGTTGCGTTGGTAGAGTTTGCCCAGAGGGGCGGGCCAGGCGTAGTGCACATAAGTCTGACCGCGCACTTGCGCCATGACTTTGGGGATGTTGACGGCAAAGTCATGTGGCGGCGCGTACTGGCAGGCATGCAAGCAGGCGCCGCAGTTGTGACACAGATTGGCCAGAAAGTGGATGTCGGCTTGGGCGAACGACAAGCGCCGCGTCATGGCCGGAAAGACAGCGCAAAAACCCTCGCAATAGCGGCAGGCGTTGCAGATCTGCAGCTGGCGTGCGGTTTCGCTTTCAGCTGCGCTGGGCACCCATTCGCCGTTGGCCAGAGCTTTGGCGTCTTGGGTGAGTTGTTGCAGAGAGGTCATGCTGCAGCTCCCGTCTGCATCGCCCGCGCCGCGAGTGCCGCTTGCGTGCCGGCGATGCGGCCAAAGGCGGTGCCAATCGACATGCCCACGCCGGCGGTGTAGCCTTTGCCGAGCACGTTGCCCGCCATCATTTCGCCCGCCACAAACAGGTTGTCGCTGGGCACGCCGCCAAAGCGCACGGCAGCCGTTTCGTCGGTCTCCAGGCCCAGGTAGGTGAAGGTCACGCCGGGCCGCACGGCATAGGCATAAAACGGTGCGGTGTCGATGGTGCGGGCCCAATGCGTCTTGGCCGGGCTCACGCCTTCCGTGTGGCAGTCGTCGAGCACCGTGTGGTCGAAAGTGCCGATACGGCAAGCGTGGTTGTAGTTGTTCAGAGTTTGCATAAAGGTGTCCACGTCCAGCGAAAGCTTGCCCGCCAGTTCGGGCAGGCTGGCGGCTTGCACGCCCTCGAATACGGGCGGCATGAAGCGGCCAATGGCTTTGCTGTCGATGATGGAATAAGCGGTCTGGCCGGGTTGCTGGGCGACCAAGCGGCCCCAGATGGCGTAGCGCTTGGGCCAGAAGTCTTCGCCTTCGTCGTAAAAGCGGCGCGCCTCGGTGTTGACCACCACGCCGAGCGACACGCAGTCGATGCGGGTGCAGATGCCGCCGTCGTACAGCGGCGCGCGCGCGTCAATCGCCACCATGTGGGCTTGCGTTGCGTCGCCGATCGGGTCCGCCCCTTGGGCCAGCATGTGCTTGAGCAGTACGCCCTGGTTGAAGCGGGTGCCTCGTATCAAAAAGTTGTCGGCCGGCCACTCGCCTTGCGCGTTCTGGCCCCAGGCCTCACGCAGCCATTCACGGTTGGACTCGAAGCCGCCGGCGGCCAGCACGCAGGTGGTGGCGGTGATGCGCTCCTCGCCCATCCAGGCGGCCACAAAGCGGCCCTTGTCGATCTCCAGTCGGTCGACGGGGGCGTTGTAGCGGATTTTCACGCCCAGTTTTTCGGCGCTGCGGTAGAAGGCGTTGACCAGGGCTTTGCCCCCGCCCATGAAAAATGCGTTGGTGCGGGCCACATGCAGCGCGCCCGAGAGCGGCGGCTGAAAGTGCACGCCGTGGCTGCGCATCCAGTCGCGGCAGGTGCTGGACTCACGGATGGTCAGGCGGGCCAGTTTCTCGTTGGTGATGCCGCCGGTGACCTTGAGCAGGTCTTGCCAGAATTCTTCTTCGGAGTAGGCGTCTACCAGCACGTCTTGCGGGGCGTCGTGCATGCAGCGCAGGTTGCGGGTGTGGCCCGAATTGCCGCCGCGCCACTCGCGCGGCGCCGCTTCTAGCAGCGTCACGCTGGCGCCGGCTTCTGCGGCCATCAGGGCCGCGCACAAGGCGGCGTTGCCCCCGCCGATGACCAGCACATCTGTCCCCATGTCACATCCTTGTTGTCAATTCAGAGCGCAGTGTCGTTGAAATCACAAAATTTGTGAAATGAAATATTGGGTTTGTTTGTTGCGATTGACGCATCAATGGCTTGTGGCTTTAACGGCTGACGCGGCGTTTACCAAAGTGGTTGGCCGTCAGCTGGTAAAAACCTTCGGCGGCGGCCGACAGGCTGGCCTGCTTGCGGCGCAGCAGAGTCACGCGCCGTTTGACGACGGGGCCCGTCAGCGGGATTTTCACCACGTTGGGTCGGTCGCCGTTTTCAAAGGTGGACGAGGGCAGGACCGCGCAGCCCACCCCGGCGGCCACCAAATTGATCGCGGTGGCATGGTGTTGCACTTCGTAGTGGCCACTGAGCCGGATGCCTCGCTGGCCCAATTGGTAGTCCAAAAACATGCGTGTGGCCATGAAGCTGCTGACCACAATCAACTCCACGCCTTGCAGATCGATCCAACTGGCCGTGCGCTTGTGCTGCAGAGGGTGCGGTGTGGGGCACAAAAGGGTCAGCGGATCTTCAAACAGCGCCATCTCTTGCAGCTCGGCATGGGGCTCACCGTTGATGGCGATGCCCAACTCGGCTTGCCCGTCAAGCACGGCGGCGCGAACGTCATGTGACGAGGCATCGAGCAGCCGCAAGGTATTGCCCGGGCATTGCAGGGTGAAGGCACGAATCAGTTGCGGCAGCACATGCGTGGTGAGCGAGGGCACACAGGCCAGCGTGAAGTGCCCCCCGCCTGCCAGAGTCTTGTCGCGCACGCGCTGCAGTGTACGGGTCGCGTCCAACACTAGGTTTCGTGCTTGCGGCAAAAAATCGCGTCCTGTGGCGGTGAGTTCGACCTTGCGGGTGGTGCGATCGAGCAGCCGGGTGTCTAGCAGACTCTCCAGCTTTTGGATGCGCCGGGTCAGCGCCGTTTGCGTCAGATGCAGTTGCTGCGCGGCTTTGACAAAGCTGCTGAACTCGGCCACGCAAACAAAGGCCTGGAGGCCATCGAAGTCGATTTTCAAGCAGCGCTCCTGCGCGCTGTCATGGCGCGGCGCTGGCGGAGGAAATCACGCCGCCGCCCAGGCACACCTCGCCGTCGTACAGCACGGCGCTTTGCCCGGGTGTCACCGCCCACTGGGCCTCGGCGAAGTCCAAAGCGAAGGCGCTGTCGCTGGGCGCGCTCAAAGTGCACGCGGCATCGCTTTGGCGGTAACGGGTTTTGGCCGCGTAAACACCCGGCTCTGGCGCCACGCCTGCGCACCAGCTGGCATCGCCCGCCTGCAATTGCGGCGACAGCAACCAAGGGTGGTCGTGCCCTTGCACCACCCACAAGATGTTGTTCACCATGTCTTTGCGCGCCACAAACCAAGGCGTGTGTTCACCGCCTCCTCGTTGTGCACCCTTGGTTTTGATGCCACCAATGCCCAAGCCCTGCCGTTGCCCCAGGGTGTAAAAACTCAGGCCCTCATGCCGACCGATGGTGCGGCCGGTGGGGTCTTTGATCGGGCCCGGTTCTTTGGCGATGTAGCGGTTCAAGAACTCTCTGAAAGGCCGTTCGCCAATAAAGCAAATGCCGGTCGAGTCTTTTTTCTTGGCGTTAGGCAGGCCGATTTCTTGCGCGATGCGGCGCACCTCGGTTTTGTGCAACTCGCCAATCGGGAACAGTGTTTTGGACAGTTGCGCCTGATTCAAGCGGTGCAAGAAGTAGCTTTGGTCTTTGCTCTCGTCCAGACCTTTGAGCAGCTCATGCCGAGCCGTCGCCGCATTCAGGCGCACGCGGGCGTAGTGGCCAGTGGCGATTTTTTCCGCGCCCAAGCGCATGGCGTGGTCAAGGAAGGATTTGAACTTGATCTCGGCGTTGCACAAGATGTCGGGGTTGGGCGTGCGCCCGGCTTGGTACTCGCGCACGAACTCGGCAAACACCCGGTCTTTGTAGTCAGAGGCAAAGTTGACGTGCTCGATCTCAATGCCCAGCACATCGGCCACGGCGGCGGCGTCCACGAAGTCGATGTTCGACGAGCAGTATTCGCTGTCGTCATCGTCTTCCCAGTTTTTCATGAAGATGCCCACCACCTCATGGCCCTGCTGTTTCAGCAGGTGGGCGGTCACGGCAGAGTCCACGCCGCCGGAAAGTCCGACGACGACACGTTGTAGGGTCATGGGCCTATTATCCCTAACCCCAGCGGATCGATCGTGAAAGCAGGGCCAGCGCTTAAAATCCACGTAAGCCTATGTCTCAACTCACCCAATTTCGCAACCGCCTGCAGACCTTGCTCACTGACATGGGCCATGGTGTGTTGACCGTGACCCACAGTGGCCTGGCCATGGTGGGCTTGTTGGTGACCGTGGTGGTGCTGGTGTTGTCGTTGCGGCCCGACTATCTGGCCGAGGGCGAGGCCTATGTGTACAACTGGTTGCGCGAGCGCCATGTGAGTCTGTGGTGGTTACCCGAAAATGTCGTGGAACGCGTCACCGCCACCGATCTGAAATCCTTGCCCCGTTCGCAAGCTTTGGTGGCGCAGTGGCTGGCGCAAAAATACCATGTCGCCCCTGAGCCCTTGGCCGCTTTGGTGGCAGAGGCGCATGTCCTGTCGCGATCGTCCAAATTGCCGGCGCATTTGATCTTGGCTGTGATGGCGATCGAGTCCAACTTTCATCCCTACATTCAAAGCAAAGTGGGAGCGCAGGGGTTGATGCAGGTGATGCCCAAAGTGCATGCCCAGCGCTATGAAGAATTTGGCGGCAAATTGGCGGCGTTCGATCCGATCACCAATTTGCGCGTGGGCGTGAGTGTGCTGGTCGACTCCATCAAACTCAAAGGCGGCAATGTAGACGATGGCTTGCGCTTTTATTTGGGCGGCGACCTCACGGCGAACGGTGGTGAGAGCTATGTCGCAAAAGTCCGAGCCGAGCAGGCGCACATGGACGCGGTGGCCGCAGGCCAGCAAGTTCCCATTCAGTAAAAGGCCTGCATGAGTTTTGTCTCGCCTGAATTCGCGTTGCTGTGCCTGCTGTTTTTCCCTACTTACTGGGCGCTGGCCCCGCACCCGCGTGCGCAACGCGCGCTGCTTTTGCTGTCGGGCTATGCCTTGTACGCCAGCTGGGACTGGATGTTTGCGGCGCAGTTGCTGGCGTACAGCCTGGGTATGGCGGCCCTGGGCGTCTGGCTGGCGCGTCAACCCCACCGGCGCTTGCCCTGGTGTGTGGCTTTGACGCTGAGCATCGGTTGCTTGGTCTATTTCAAATACGCTGAATTTTTGCGCACCAGCCTGTTGGCACTGTTCGATGCGGTGGGACTCCATCCTCCGCTGCCGGTGTGGGATGTGGTGGCACCGGTGGGAATTTCTTTCTTGACGTTCCAGGCCATCACTTACTTGGTGATGGTGGCGCGGCAACCAAGCAGCGTGCGGCCTTTGCCGCAGGTGCTGCTGTTTCTGTGTTTTTGGCCCACGCTGTTTGCCGGGCCGATTTTGCGGGCCGAGCGCTTTTTTGCGCAGCTCGATGCCGGCACCCCGGGACGCCCGCGCGAGGCCATGGTGGCGCTGTACATCATCGTGCTGGGCGCAGCGCAAAAACTGGTGCTGGCCACCTGGTTGGCTGACACCTGGGTGGACCCGGTGTTCAAGTCGCCCGAGCAGTTTGGGGGC
Organism: Comamonadaceae bacterium; assembly: GCA_947452785.1. GTDB lineage: Bacteria > Pseudomonadota > Gammaproteobacteria > Burkholderiales > Burkholderiaceae_C > Limnohabitans_A. Next base: position 18,340 of record CANGDZ010000017.1, read on the forward strand.
TTGAGTTTGCTGGCGGCCATGGTGGGCTACACCCTGCAAATCATGCTGGACTTTGGTGGCTACACCTTGATCGTGACCGGCTTGGCGCTGCTCTTGGGTTTTGAGTTGCCTGTGAATTTTCGGCAGCCGTATTTGGCGCGCAATCTGCAAGACTTTTGGACGCGCTGGCATGTCTCGCTGTCGAGTTTCATTCGCGACTACATCTACATCCCGATGGGCGGCAACCGCCTGGGTTTTGCCCGCACGCAGGCGAATGTGCTGTTCGGCATGGTCTTGAGCGGGGTGTGGCACGGGCCAAATTGGACCTTTGTGGTTTGGGGCTTGCTGCACGGCCTGGGGGTGGTGGCGGTCAACCTGTACAAGCGCGCCGCAGGGCCGACTTTGCCCCTCTGGCTGGCTCAAGCCATGACCTTGCTGTTTGTGATGTTGGCCTGGGTTTTTTTCAGGGCCGAGTCGCTGGAGGCGGCGGGGCGTATGTTGCAAGGCGTGGTCTTCAATGACCACGAATTTTGGCAAATTCCATCCGTGCAGATGCTGGCGCTGCTGGCCTTGATCGTTGTGTTTCTGACGTTGAGTCGCCATGCCGCTGCGTTGCAAGCGGGCGTGGTGGCGCGGCTGCAAGCCTGGTCGGTCTGGCGGGTGGGTGCGGTCTTGAGCTTGTGCATTTTCGGTGTGGTGGCCTTCGGCCCGAGCGGTGTGCCGGGCTTTATTTACTACCGGTTTTGAGCATGGCAGACACCTTGTTCACGCCGCAAGCTGTGTCCGTGCGCCCTCTGGGCTGGATGCTGATCGCGGCCGGCCTGCTCAACACCGCGCTGTGGCTGGATTCGCTGGACACTTATTTGGATGCGCGCTGGCAATGGCGTTTGCAGGCGGTGCTGCCCGAAGCCGCGTTCGCCCCTTCGCGCCAGTTGGGTCTCTGGCTGGGTCGCGATGCGGACACGACCCTGCAGGGTCCATCTCAAGACGGACAAGCCCCGCTGCCCCTGCACCTGCCGCTACAGGCCTTGCCTGCTGGGGAGTTCTGGCCCACGATCGCCGTGCAAAAAGCCCTGCCCGGGCCGCAAAGAATTTTGTTTGCCGGCGACTCGATGATGCAAGGCGTGGCGCCTTTTGTGATGCGTGAGTTGAGGCAAGCGCACACCGATTGGCAGCTCACCGATCTGAGCAAACAAAGCACCGGTTTGACGGCGCGGCGCTACTTTGACTGGCCGCACACCATTGCACAAGCCATCGAGTCGCAGCAACTGACATGGGTAGTGATTTTTTTAGGGCCCAATGATCCGCGCGATATGTTTTTGCCAGACAAACGGGTGTCGTTTGCCACCCCCGAGTGGCTGAAGAATTACGTGGCTCGCGTGGACGAGATTTTGGCCCATGCGGTGCAGCGACAGGTGCGCGTGATTTGGGTGGGTTTGCCCGCCATGCGCGAGGACCGTTTGCAGCGTGGCGTGGTGGTGCTGAACCATGTGTTCCATGACCGTGCCCAAGCTTTTGGCACCGACTATCTGGCGACCGAGCCTTTGATCGGCGTGGCCTCTTTGCCATTCCAAAAATACCTACGCGATGCGTCCGGTCAATCGGTCAGTGTGCGGACCGAAGACGGCACCCATTTCACACCCGCGGGATTGCACAAAATCACCCAAGCGCTGGTGCAACACATTGAGAAAGCGGATCAACAATGAGATGGAATCGACCAGGCAAGCGCCTGAGCGTTGCGGTACTGACCTGGTCTCTGACCTTGGGTTGCGCCGTGGCCGCCCCTGCTGTGGGCACTCCGGCATTGACGACGCTGCGGGTGTTTGCGCACCCCGCGGTGCCTGACTTGCAATGCGATACGGTGCCCCGTGGTGCGTCTACTGCAGCAGCGCCAGATTTGGACCCGCGCGAAATGCCGGACGATGACGAAGTGCAAGCCGCCTTGAAAGAGGCGGGAGCGTCGATGCCGCCTCCCATGGTCAGGTTGCCAGCCGGCGCAGGGCTGTTGAGCCGTGCCCGGCCGGGTGAGCCCTACCGGGTCGCCATTTGGGGCGACAGCCATTTGGCTGCGGGTTTTTTCACGCAAGAGTTGGCGAAGATTCTCAAACTCGCGCCCGAGCAAGTTCGCGCAGGCTTCATACCAGCCAGCATGAACCGACCCGGTGTGCGCCTGCCTTTGCGCAAAACCTGTGTCTCGCCGCAGTGGCGTTACGAGCCGGCACACGCCAATGCCGCCAGCGCGGCAGCGCCCGGCCCAGGCTTGGTGAATTTATTCAGCGCACAAGCCGGTGCCACCTTGGCATGGGATCTGCGCAATACCGCGGGTGTGGCTGAGGCACGACAGCTGCGTGTGCTGTATCACCAAACCGCCAGCCCTGTGCGCTTGACGTTGAGTGTGGATGGCGACCAAGAGGTGGAGCTGGTGTTGTCGGGCGCGCCTGGCCCTGCTGTGCTGGAGTTGGCGGCGGACGGACCCTTATCGCTCGTTCGTCTGCGGCTGGTTTCGGGCGAGTTGCGCTTGCAGGGTCTGGCATTGCCGCTGCCTAGTCAGACGGCTTTGCAAATGGATGTGTTCGGCTACCCGGGAGCCACAATGGCGGGCTGGCGGCTGGCGGCCACTGACTATTTGAGCACCTGGTTTACGCAGACGCCTTACAACTTGGTGATGATGGAATTTGGCACCAACGAAGGCAATGTCAAACCTTTTGATGCGACGGCCTATCAAGCCAGCTTGCGTGAATCGGTCCAGCGCATGCGATCCGTGTTCCCCGACGCGGCTTGTGTGTTAATCGCACCGGGGGACCGGGGTGTGTTGGTGCGTCGTTCGGAAAAGTGGAAGCGTCTGCCGGTTAGTGCGCACGCTGTGGCGGACAAGAAGCCTGGCAAAGGTTCTGCCAAAAGCAAATCAAAGAAGAGCACCCATAGCGGCACTCACCCATCAGCGACACCTGGGGAGGCTGCATCGGGCAAGGCCAAAGCAAAGCGTCGGCATAAGACGGCCGTTGCTGCCACTGAAAACGCACCGGCCATGGCCGCCCTAGCCTCGCCCGAGTCCGGCCAAGGTCCGGCCAGAAACCTGTTGCAGTACACCCGCATTCATGAAGAGATTGGTCAGATTCAAAGTGCGGCGGCGCAGCAGCAGGGCTGCACGGTGTGGAGCATGTTGCAGGCCATGGGCGGACAAGGCGGCGCGTACCGCTGGGCGCGCCAGTCACCACCACTTATGGCGCGGGACTTGATTCATTTCACCGTGCCCGGCTATCAGCAGTTGGCCAACCAGTTTGCCCATGACATGGGCTGGGATGCGGCGCAATTGTTGTCGGTCACGCCGCCCTGAGCCCAGGATGCAGGCCAAGGCCGATCAAAAACCCGTGACCGACGGGTCGGTGTAGAGAGTCTCCAGCGCAAAACGCTGGCCTGCCAAATGGTCTTCGATGCAGCGCAGCACCAAGGGACTGCGGTGCCGCTGGGCGCTGGCGCGGATCTCGTCGGGCGTCATCCACAGCGTGCGCACGATGCCGTTGTCCAGCTGCAAAGCAGGGTTGGCGGGGCCGACTTTGCCGCAAAAGGCAAAGCGCACGTAGGTGATGTCTTCGTTGCTGGCAGGGCGTTGAAAGCGCGACAGGTACACGCCCACCAGGGCTTCGGGCTGAAACACGCAGGTCGTCTCTTCCAGCGCTTCGCGCTTGCAGCCGTCGACCAAGGACTCGCTCGGGTCTAAGTGTCCTGCCGGGTTGTTCAGGCGCAGGCCTTCTGGGGTGTGCTCTTCAATCAGCAGATATCGGCCGTCCTGCTCAATGATGGCAGCGACCGTGACATTGGGTTTCCATCGGGTATCCATGGGCTGGATTATCGATGACTGCCTGAATTCGTGCACTATTTTTGGGATTTTTCATTCAAAAGCGGGGGTGTTTTTCGCTATTTATTAGACATTGACGATGCTTGGCGCGTGCATTTTTTCGTTTCAGAAGAAAGTTTGCCCATGCCTGTCAAACCGCGACATCGGTTAAGCTGGAGTATTGGTTATTTTTTGTGTATCGAGCGAGGAGACAAGCATGCATTCAGGCGATACCACCGCCACGCCACAGCGCATTGGCGTGCCCAAAGAGATTTTTCCCGGAGAAAAACGGGTAGCCACAGTCCCTGATGCGGTGACCAAACTGATCAAACTCGGTTTTGCCGTGGTCGTCGAACAAGGCGCGGGCGATTTTGCCGACCTTTCAGACGCGGCCTTTGTCGAAGCAGGTGCCACCATTGCACCCAATGCCGCTGCGCTGTGGAGCGGCTGCGACATCGTCTTCAAGGTGCGCGCTCCTGCGCAGGACGAGGTGGCGCTGATGCACCCAGGCCAAACCCTGATTGGCTTTTTGTGGCCCGCCCAAAACCCCGAGTTGATGCAGCAGTTGGCAGACAAACAGGTTACGGCCTTGTCGATCGACGCGCTACCGCGCACGCTCAGCCGCGCCCAAAAGATGGACGCCTTGACTTCCATGGCCGGTGTCAGTGGCTACCGTGCCGTGGTGGAGGCGGCCAACGCCTTTGGCCGTTTCTTCAACGGCCAGATCACTGCCGCAGGCAAGGTGCCCCCGGCCAAGGTGTTCATCGCCGGTGCCGGTGTGGCTGGTTTGGCCGCCATTGGCGCGGCCGCCAGCTTGGGCGCCATCGTGCGCTCCAACGACACCCGCGCCGAAGTGGCCGACCAGGTCGTGTCACTGGGCGGCGAGTTCGTCAAGGTCGATTACGAAGAAGAAGGTTCGGGCGGCGGTGGTTACGCCAAAGTCATGAGCGAAGGCTTCCAAGCCGCGCAGCGCGAGATGTACGCGCAGCAAGCCCAAGAGTGCGACATCATCATCACCACCGCGCTCATTCCCGGCAAACCCGCGCCCAAGCTGATCACCGCCGCGATGGTGCAAAGCATGAAGCCCGGCAGCGTGATCGTGGACATGGCTGCCGAGCAAGGCGGCAACTGCGAGCTGACCGAACCCGGCAAGGCGGTGGTCAAGCACGGCGTGACCATCGTCGGCTACACCGATCTGGCCTCGCGCATGGCACGCCAGTCGTCCACGCTGTATGGCACCAACCTGTTCCGCCTGACCGAAGAGCTGTGCAAGACCAAAGACGGCATCATCAACGTCAACATGCAAGACGACGCCATTCGGGGACTGACGGTCATCAAGGACGGCGAAATCACTTGGCCTGCGCCGCCTTTGGTGATGGCCCCCAAGCCCGCACCTCAGCCTGCAGCGGCGCCCAGCGCCAAAAAAGGCCATGGCCATGGGGAGCCATCCGGCCCCATGCCAGCGGGTCAGTTGCTCATCGTGTCGGCGGCGGCTGCAGTGCTGCTGGTGCTGCTCGGTGCGTATGCGCCTGCTGCATTCCTGTCGCACTTCACGGTGTTTGTTTTGGCCTGCTTTGTGGGTTACATGGTGGTTTGGAACGTCAAACCCGCGCTGCACACCCCGCTCATGAGCGTGACCAACGCGATCAGCTCCATCATCGCCATCGGCGCCCTGGTGCAGATTTCGCCCATGGCCAACGCGGCCGGTCGGCCCAATACGTTGATCGGCATTCTGGCCGCTTTGGCCCTCGTGCTCACTGCCATCAACATGTTTGGCGGCTTTGCCGTCACCCAGCGCATGCTGGCCATGTTTCGCAAATAAGTAGAAGGAGACCTTGAATGTCTGCAAGTCTGGCCACGGTCGCCTACATCGGCGCGACCATTCTTTTCATCCTCAGCCTGGGTGGTTTGTCCAACCAGGAAACCGCACGGCGCGGCAACCTCTACGGCATGATAGGCATGAGCCTGGCCGTGCTGGCCACGGTCTTTGGGCCGCAAGTCACAGCCGAGGGCATTCCCATGATCGTGGGCGCCATGCTGGTGGGCGCGATCATTGGCCTTTACGCTGCGCGCAAAGTGCAGATGACGCAAATGCCTGAACTGGTGGCGCTCATGCACAGCATGGTCGGCATGGCTGCGGCGCTGGTGGGTTATGCCACCTACGTTGACCCTGAAGCCTCCAAGAATTTAGACGGCGCAGCACACGCCATCCACGCGGGTGAAATTTACATCGGCATTTTCATTGGCGCGGTGACCTTCTCCGGCTCGGTGGCGGCGTTTGGCAAATTGTCCGGCCGCATCGGTGGCAGGCCCTTGTTGTTGCCCGCCCGCCATTGGCTCAACCTGTTGGGTTTAATCGCGGTCATTTATTTTGGCCGTGAGTTCATGAACGCCCACACGGTGCAAGACGGCATTCAGCCCTTGTTCATCATGACCGCCATAGCTTTGCTGTTCGGCATCCACATGGTCATGGCCATTGGCGGCGCCGACATGCCGGTGGTGGTGTCCATGCTCAACAGCTATTCCGGCTGGGCCGCAGCGGCCACTGGTTTCATGCTGAGCAACGACTTGTTGATTGTGATCGGCGCCTTGGTCGGCTCCAGCGGCGCGATTCTGTCTTACATCATGTGCAACGCCATGAACCGCAGTTTCATCAGCGTGATCGCAGGGGGCTTTGGCACCACTGCTGCCCCGCCCAAGCCGACGGGTGAAGCGGCCGAGCCGGTGGGCGAGGTCAACCCCATCTTGGCCGCCGAGACCGCCGAGCTGCTGCGTGATGCCAAAAACGTGATCGTGGTGCCTGGCTACGGCATGGCTGTAGCGCAGGCTCAGCACACGGTGTTTGAAATCACCAAGCACCTGCTCGGAAAAGGCGTGAACGTGCGCTTCGGCATTCACCCCGTGGCGGGGCGCATGCCGGGCCACATGAACGTCTTGTTGGCCGAGGCCAAGGTGCCCTACGACATCGTGTTCGAGATGGACGAGCTCAATGACGACTTCCCGGACACCGACGTGGCCATCGTGATCGGTGCCAATGACATCGTGAACCCGGCGGCGCAAGACGACCCGACCAGTCCGATCGCTGGCATGCCGGTGCTCGAAGTCTGGAAGGCCCGCACCAGCATCGTCATGAAGCGCTCCATGGCCAGCGGCTACGCCGGCGTGGACAACCCTCTGTTCTACAAAGAAAACAACCGCATGCTGTTTGGCGATGCCAAGAAAATGCTGGACGAGGTGTTGATGTCTTTGAAATCTTAGCTCCTCCGTGCATCCATAAAAAGGGGGTGAACATGGTTCACTCCCTTTTTTTGCGGAAAACCCGAGGTTTTTGGCGTCAGTCAGGCGTCAGATTTACGGTAGACTGGTCCGTTAAGGAGCATCCGCAATGACCTCAGATCGCATTTGGTTAAGCAGTTATCCCGAAGGCGTTCCTTCCGATATTGACCCCAGTCTTTACAGCTCGTTGGTGGACCTGATGGAGGCCAGTTTCAAGCAGTATGCCGAGCGCACGGCGTTTTGCTTCATGGGCCAGAATTTGAGTTACGCCGATCTGGACGCGCAAAGCCAGGCCATTGCCGCCTACTTGCAGTCCTTGGGTTTGTCCCGAGGCGATCGCATCGCCATCATGATGCCCAATATGCCGCAGTACCCGATCGCGGTGGCTGCCATCTTGCGCGCAGGCTATGTGGTGGTGAATGTCAACCCGCTGTACACCCCACGCGAGTTGGAGCATCAACTCAAAGACTCGGGTTCCAAAGCGATCTTTATCATTGAGAACTTTGCCGCCACGTTGGACAAGTGCCTGGCCCAAACCTCGGTTGAGCATGTGGTGCTTTGCGCCATGGGCGACCGTTTGGGTTGGATCAAAGGCAGTCTGGTCAATTACGTGGTGCGTAATGTGAAGAAGATGGTGCCTGAATTCAACCTGTCGCAAGCGGTACGCTTCAACGCCGCGCTGACCAAGGGGTTCAGCGCGCCGTTTGTCGCGCCAACCATCGGACCTGACGACATTGCGGTTCTTCAGTACACCGGAGGCACCACCGGTGTCTCCAAAGGGGCTGTTTTATTGCATCGCAACTTGGTCGCCAATGTGCTGCAATCCGAGGCTTGGAATGCGCCCGTCATGAAACTGGTGCCATCGAACGAGCAACCCACCTCGGTGTGCGCCTTGCCGCTGTACCATATCTTTGCCTTCACGGTGAACATGATGCTCAGCCTGCGCAGCGGGGCCAAAACGATTTTGATTCCCAACCCGCGCGACATTCCAGCGGTACTCAAAGAACTGTCCAAACACAGGTTCCACAGCTTTCCCGCCGTCAATACCTTGTTCAATGGCTTGGCCAACCATCCGGATTTCAATACGGTCAATTGGAGTCACTTGAAGGTGTCCGTAGGCGGCGGCATGGCGGTGACCCCCGCCGTGGCCAAGCTGTGGCTGGAGAAAACCGGATGCCCTATTTGCGAGGGCTACGGCCTTTCTGAAACCAGTCCATCGGCGAGCTGCAACCCCACCACCAGTACCGAGTTTTCTGGAACCATCGGCGTGCCGATTCCGAGCACTTGGATGAAGTTGGTCGATGACGACGGTCAAGAGGTGACCGGGCCCGGTCAAGCGGGAGAAATCGCCATCAAAGGCCCGCAGGTGATGGCCGGTTACTGGCAGCGCCCGGATGAGACCGCACGCGTGATGACGGCAGACGGTTACTTCAAATCGGGCGATGTGGGCATCATGGACGAGCGTGGATTTTTCAAAATCGTTGACCGCAAAAAGGACATGATTTTGGTCAGCGGTTTCAACGTCTACCCTAATGAGGTGGAAGAGGTGGTGTCCAGTTGCCCTGGCGTGCTGGAATGCGCTGCCGTGGGCGTGCCCGATGAGAAAACCGGCGAAGCCGTCAAGCTGGTGATTGTCAAAAAAGACCCCGCGCTCACCGAGACGCAAGTGCAAGCGTATTGCAAAGAAAACATGACAGGCTATAAGCAGCCGCGCGTGATCGAGTTTCGCAGCGATTTACCCAAGACCCCGGTGGGTAAAATTTTGCGCCGTGAATTGCGCGAACAAAAATAAAACTCGCTCGCCTGACCCCTCTACACCCTGGCGGCTTCGGCCGCCATTTTTTCGATTGAATTGCCATGTCTCGAATTGCCATCGTCAGCGCCATGCACCCCGAGTTGGCTGCCGTGCTGGCCTGGTTGCCTCAGACGCAAAAACACACGGTGGCCGGGCGCGAGTTTGTGCTGGGTCGCTGGCATGGACACGACGTGGTGGCTGTGCTCTCGCGCATTGGCAAGGTGGCGGCAGCCACCACCGCCACGGTGCTGATTGAACGCTTTGATGTGCGCCAAGTGTTGTTCACCGGTGTTGCCGGCGGCGTGGCGCCGCTCGCTCAGGTCGGGGACGTGGTGGTGGCCAGCGCGTTTATGCAGCACGACATGGACGCGTCGCCGCTGTTTCCGATCTACGAGGTGCCACTCTATGGCCGCTCGCACTTTGCTACCGACGCCGTGTTGACGGCAGAGTTGGCACTGGCGGCAAAGGCGGCGTTGGCGCAGGGTGTGTTGGATGCCGCAGACCTGACCGATATGGGCATGGACAATGGTCAAGTCAACAGGACGGTCCAAGTGCACCAAGGCCTGATCATCAGCGGCGACCGGTTCGTGTCCACTCGCTTGGAGAGTCAACGCTTGCAGCAGGCTTTGCCTGCGGCTTTGGCGGTGGAGATGGAGGGCGCGGCCGTGGCCCAGGTGTGTCATGACTACGGCGTGCCGTTTGCCGCCATGCGCACGATTTCAGACCGCGCCGACGACGATGCGCACGCTGACTTTTTGAAGTTTGTGGACCAAGTGGCCAGCCGCTACAGCGCAGCGATTCTGGACCACTTTTTTACCCAGCGCTCGCGCTAGGGTTCTGCGGGCTTTATTTCAGCCAACCCCTGCGGCGGAAGTACCACATGGGCACCACGGCGCTGGCGGCCATCAAGGCCAAGGCGTAAGGGTAGCCCCAGGTCTGCGACAACTCGGGCATGTACTGAAAGTTCATGCCGTACAAGCTGGCGATCAAGGTGGGCGGCAGCAAGGCGACGCTGGCCACCGAGAAAATCTTGATGATCTTGTTCTGGTTGATGTTGATGAAACCCACGGTGGCGTCCATCAAGAAGTTGATCTTGTCGAACAAGAACGCCGTGTGCGAATCGAGCGATTCAATGTCGCGCAAAATTTGCCGCGCTTCTTCAAACTGCTCGCCGTTGAGCATTTTCGAGCGCATCATGAAACTGACCGCACGGCGAGTGTCCATAACGTTGCGGCGGATACGGCCGTTCAAATCTTCTTGCCGCGCAATCGCGCCCAGCACTTCGCCAGCCAAGGCATCGGTCACGTCGCCCGACAGCACCTGCTTGCCGGCTTTTTCGAGCTCGTCGTAAATGCCTTCGAGCGTGTCGGCCGAGTATTCGGCGTCGGCGTCAAACAGTTTGAGCAACACGTCTTTGTCGTCTTCGATCAGGCCGGGCGCACGACGCGCACGCAGGCGCAGCAAGCGGAACACGGGCACGTCTTCGTCGTGGATGGAAAACAGCACGCCGCGGCTGCGCAGGTCGGCGTTGTGCTGATTCAAAATGAAAGCGCAGCGCACAGTGCGCGGCTCGTCTTCGTCGGCGATCAAAAAGTCACTGCGAATGTGCAACTCGCCGTTGTCTTCTTCGTAAAAACGCGCTGATTCCTCGATGTCCTCGTCCATTGCGTCTTCGGGGATGGACAGGCCGTAATACTGTTTGATCCAGCGTTTTTCTTCGAGGGTGGGGGACTCCAAGTCCACCCAAATGGGCTGGAATTTGGAGAGCTCTTCCAGGGATTCGATCTCTTCCTGGAACAGGCGGCCGTTGGCCAAGGTGAAAATATTGAGCATGGCAGATGAACAAAGGTCAATGACCCGAGTGATTCAAAAAGGCGGCAAAAAGGGCACGGCAGCTTTCGAACGACGCGGGTCAGACCAGAATCATCCGAAAGCTACCAACTGGGGTAGCTTTCCACGGAATGTGTCTCCATATAACAATGTGCCCGGATTATCTCACCGGTTCAGGCCGCCGCGGGGGCCAGAAATGCCAAAAACTCGGCACGACGCGCCATGACATCGGCGGCGCCCAACTGCATCAGTGCTTGAACAAAGCCGGGTTCAAACAGCAAGTAGCTGCTCAAAGCCGCGCCGCCGCCAGATAAGGCGCCCATACCATTGAGCACACGGTGCAACTCGGTGGGCAATTCCTGCACATGCGCTTGTGCCAGCGCATCCAGGGAGGCGCTGGGGTGCAAAGTCAGCACTTGCACCGGGTTGAAAGGCAATTGGCGACGCACGGAGTCCGACAATCCGCTCAAACTGGCGTTCAAATGTTCGATCTGCTCCACATCGGCCTGCAGGGTGTCATGGAACACGCTGGCCAAGGCGTGACCGGCAATGCCGCCCAGCGTCGGCGGGCGATGGTGCGTGACGGCTGTGTCCAAGAGATTGCGGTGCGGTTGACCCACGCCAATGGCCAGGATCTGAGTAGCACCCAAGTCCACTGCCGGGGACAAGGGGGAGATTTGCCGCATCGAGCCATCGCCAAAATATTCCAAACCGTCGTCTACCCACAGCGGCGTCGCGGGAAAAAGGAAGGGGATGGCACTGGAGGCCATCAGGTGTTCGATCGTGATCGGCTGCATGTCGGCTCGGCGCCCCGGGCGGCTCCAGGGGGGCGTGTTGCTGTCTTCGGCGGTTTGGCAAAAAGTCCAATGCACCCCACTGGAATAGCTCGACGCGGTCACGGCCAGGGCCTGGATGGCGCCTTGCGCCAAGGCGCGGTCGATGGCCGGCAAATCAATGACGTGATGCAAGGTGTTGACCAGGGGCATGCTGTCCAGTGCCGCGCCATGCTGGCGCGCCGAGAGCGTCACACCCAAGGCGGTTGCCCAACGGCTCCAGCGGCCCCATTGGCTCAAGGCGGTGCGGGGCAGTTGGTAGACCTGGTGCGATCGCAGACGGGTCCAGAAAGCAGCCAGCTGGTAAAAGGCCTGGCCCCCGGTGCTGGCCTGGCTGGCCAAAAAGGTTGCGTTCAGCGCGCCGGCTGAGGTGCCAACCAAAATATCAAAGGGAAATTTGCCGTCTTTATCGGCGGGCAAGAGATTGGCTAAAGCTTGCAGCGCACCGGCTTGGTAAGCGGTGCGAGCGCCGCCGCCCATCAACACCAAGGCTTTGCGTGGTGGTCGATCGGCACGACCGGGGGCGGTCATGGCATCCTGTTGCAAACTGCGGGCCTCCGCCAAAAGATCATTCACTATATCGCCCGTCAGCTTAGCACTGAACTGGGCATTTCAGGTTGATTCACGGGGGGGCTCGGGGTTTTCCTTGGAGGTCTTGCGTTTATAGGGCAGCAAGCGCATAGTGAACTTCGGAGTTTCGGTTTCTGTGTTCCCCGGCCACCCCTAAAGGTGGTTATTTCAACCCAGTAAGCAGCAGGAGGCTTTACATATGAACTTGACGATCAGTGGTCACCACCTCGAGGTCACACCCGCTTTGCGCACCTACGTGACGGACAAATTGGATCGAATCACCCGGCACTTTGACCAAGTGGTGGATGTCAAAGTTTTACTGACGGTAGAAAAGCAAAAAGAGAAGGAAAAGCGACAACGAGCCGAATGCAATATCCATGTCAAAGGCAGTGATTTGTTTGCGGAGAGTTCACATGAAGACTTGTATGCCGCGGTCGACGAATTGGTGGACAAACTGGATCGTCAGGTGGTGCGGCATAAAAACAAATTGACCGATCACCACCATGAAGCCCCCAAGCGCATGATGTGATATCGGGCTCAGAAAGACCCTTCAAGGCCGCTATAAAGCGGCCTTTTGCATAGGTGACAGATCGCAGGGTCGGGCTTTAGTGGGAAACCCTCGGGTGGGTGCATAATTCGCTTCGACATGAACCGCCTTTCTTCCATCCTCCCGCTTGCCCAAGTCCTTGTCGGTCTTGAGGCCACAAGCAAAAAGCGCGCTTTTGAAGAAGCCGGGCTGTTGTTTGAAAACCTGCACGGTCTTTCTCGGGCCTTGGTCACCGACAGCTTGTTTGCCCGTGAACGCCTGGGTTCGACCGGTTTGGGGCATGGCGTGGCCATTCCGCATGGCCGGATCAAAGGCCTCAAGTCCCCCATGGCGTCGGTGTTCCAGTTGGCCAGTCCAATTGGCTTTGACGCCCCTGACGAGCAACCGGTGAATTTGTTGATCTTTTTGCTGGTGCCTGAGGCGGCAACACAAAAACATTTGGAAATTCTCTCGGAAATCGCTGAAATGCTCAGCGACGCCACCTTGCGGGAAAACATCAAGACCAGTCCCAGCCAAGAATCGCTGCATGCCTTGATTGCCACTTGGCAGTCGGCGCAAACGGTTTAACCCCCCCCCTTCTTGCGGTTGCCATGAAACCTACTGTGGTCAGTGCCGATGTCTTGTTTGAAGACCATCGCGGCAAACTTAAATGGCAGTGGATCGCCGGCCTAGGGGCTTCCGAGCGTCGCTTTGATGAAGTTGCGGTGCGTGCCGCCCGTTCTGGCGCCGACTTGGTGGGTTACCTCAATTACATCCATCCTTACCGGGTGCAGATTCTGGGCGAGCGGGAAGTGGCCTACTTGGTCAACTCCACCCCCGAAGATTGCGCCCGCCGCATCTCCCGAATCGTGACCCTGGAGCCGCCGGTGTTGGTGCTGGCCGATGACCAAGCTGCCCCTGATGCCTTGTTGTCGATGTGCGAGCGGGCGCAGATCCCGATGTTTTCCACCAAGGAATCCTCGGCTTTTGTGATTGACGTGCTGCGGGCCTATTTGTCCAAGCACTTTGCTGACCGCACCACCATGCACGGGGTGTTCATGGACATTTTGGGCTTGGGCGTGCTGATCACCGGCGAGTCGGGCCTGGGCAAAAGCGAATTGGGCCTGGAATTGATTTCACGTGGCAACGGTTTGGTGGCCGACGATGCGGTAGATCTGTTTCGCATCAACCAGACCACGATCGAGGGGCGTTGCCCAGAGTTGCTGGAAAACCTGCTGGAAGTGCGCGGCATTGGTTTGCTCGATATCCGCGGCATTTTTGGTGAGACCGCCGTGCGCCGCAAAATGCGCTTGAAACTGATCGTGCATTTGGTGCGCAAAGAAAGTTTCGAGCGTGATTACGAGCGCTTGCCGACCGAGCCCTTGACGCAGGATGTGCTCGGTATTCCCGTGCGCAAAGTGGTGATTCAGGTGGTGGCGGGGCGCAACATTGCGGTGCTGGTCGAGGCGGCGGTGCGCAACACGATTTTGCAAATGCGCGGCATCGACACCTACCAAGACTTCATGGAACGCCAGCGCCGCGCCATGGGCGCCTAAGGCGCCACCCGGTCATTACCGGGTAATGCGGTGTGGGCAGGGCTGGGTGGTGCAGTGGGCGTACAAGCTGAGGGCGTGGTCGGCGATGACAAAGCCCTTGGCCAGGGCCACTGCTTGCTGGCGCTGCTCAATTTCGGGATCGTAGAACTCTTCCACTTTGCCGCAATCGAGGCACACCATATGGTCATGGTGTTGACCCTCGTTCAACTCATAGACGGCTTTGCCGCTCTCAAAATGGTTGCGACTCAAAATGCCCGCTTGCTCAAATTGCGTCAGCACACGGTAAACCGTGGCCAGACCGATGTCGGCGTGCTCGGCCAGCAAATGCCGAAACACATCCTCAGCCGTCATGTGCCGCTGCGCGCCGGTTTGAAAGATTTCCAAAATCTTCAGGCGCGGAAGCGTCACTTTCAAGCCGGTATTTTTGAGTTCGTCTGAATGGTCCATAGAGAAAAGGCAATTCCAAAGGCGAGTCAGGTTGGGCATGCGTGCCGCTACAATGACCTGATCATAGGGCTTGCACGCATTCATGACAGCTTATCAGTCTTTTCGTAATTCCTGGCCACTGCGGGTGACGCTGGGCTTGGCTGTTGCCGCCGCTTTGTCGGCTTGCTCAGTCATTCACTCGAGCCTCGACATGGAGCGCTTCGGCTTGTACAAGCCTGAAGTGGTGCAAGGCAACTTCGTCTCACGCGAGCAGCGTCAAGCCTTGAAGCCGGGCATGGCTCGGGCACAGGTTAAGGAGATTTTGGGCACACCTCTTGTGTCCAGCCTGTTCCATGCCGATCGCTGGGATTACGTCTTCACCATCCGACGCCAAGGTGTGGCCCCGCAAAGTTTCAAGCTGACGGTGCATTTCAAGGGCGATACCTTGTCGCAGATCGACAGCGACGAGTTGCCCAGTGAAAATGAGTTTGTCCAACGCTTGGTGGGCGACAAGAAAATCAACTCACCGTTGTTGCTTCAAGCCAGTGAGGAGGAGTTAAGCAAGTTTCCGCCCGCACCAGCGGCGAGCCAAGCCCCAGCAACACCTGCGCAGCCTTTGCCCAGCAGTTACCCGCCCTTGGAGCCCGCTGTTCGCTGATGCGAAGCGGGACGAGGGGCTGGTTTTTTCTTGAACAGCTTTTTCATTTGTTGACATCATGACTGCAGTGCAATCCACAACTTCCTTTGCCATAGCGGTGGCCGGTGCCACGGGCCGCATGGGCCATATGCTGATTGAGGCCATCGCGCAGTCGGATGACTGCCGCTTGGCAGGCGCTTTGGACATCGCCACCAGCCCGGCTCTGGGCCAGGACGCCAGTGCCTGGACCGGTCAGGCCAGCGGCGTGCGGGTCACGGCCGATGTGCCGCAAGGCTTGCAAGCTGCGCAATTTTTGATCGACTTCACCCGCCCCGAAGGCACGTTGGCGCATTTGCATGCATGCCGGGCCTTGGGCGTGAAAGCCGTGATCGGCACGACCGGTTTCACCGAGGCGCAAAAAGCCGAGATCGCCGAGATGGCGAAAGACATGGCCATCGTGATGGCCCCTAATATGAGCGTGGGCGTGAACGTCACGCTGAAACTACTGGAGATGGCGGCCAAGGCGCTGTCGACTGGTTACGACATCGAGATCATTGAGGCACATCACCGCCACAAAGTGGACGCCCCTTCGGGTACCGCCCTCAAAATGGGCGAAGTGATTGCCGATGCGCTCGGCCGCGATTTGAAAGACTGCGCTGTGTATGCCCGCGAAGGCGTGACCGGTGAGCGTGACCCGTCCTCCATTGGCTTTGCTACCATTCGCGGCGGCGATATTGTGGGCGACCACACCGTGTTGTTCGCCGGCACCGGCGAGCGCATTGAGGTGACGCACAAGTCGTCCAGCCGTGCCACCTATGCCCAAGGCAGTTTGCGCGCCGTGCGCTTTTTGGCGACGCAAGAGCGCGGGCTGTTCGACATGTTCGACGTGCTCGGCTTGCGCTGAATTTGCATGGACAGGTAGCCTCTTGTGATTTGGCTTGATTCTGTCGCCCACGGCGACGCCCTGACCCAAAGCCTGGCGCTCTTGCTGGTGGTGTTGTCCATCAGCTGCTGGGTGGTGATCGCCTGGAAATGGCGCCTCTTGCGCCGGGTTCAGGGCGATGTGACGCGCAGCATTGCTGCTTTTTGGCAGGCTCCTGATTTTGAACAAGCCGCACAACAGGTGGCGCACTTTGATCGTGATGCATGCGTCAGCCCCCTGTTGTCGGTCACCTTGCTGCCCTTGGGCGGCACACTGGCGGCGGCGGGCGATCGCTCTAACCAACTGACCCGTGTGCTGCGCGACGCGCTGGACCACACCGTTCAGCGCTTGCAATGGGGCCA
Source organism: Comamonadaceae bacterium (assembly GCA_947452785.1). GTDB lineage: Bacteria > Pseudomonadota > Gammaproteobacteria > Burkholderiales > Burkholderiaceae_C > Limnohabitans_A. The sequence goes on from CANGDZ010000017.1 coordinate 34,890, forward strand.
GTTGCTACTGGCCACGGCCGGCTCGACCTCGCCGTTCATTGGCCTGTTGGGCACGGTCTGGGGCATTTTCAATGCCCTGACCGGTATGGCTGAAGCCGGGCAAATCACCATCGACAAAGTGGCGGGCCCTGTTGGCGAGGCCTTGGTCATGACCGCTGCGGGTCTCGCCGTGGCCATTCCGGCCGTACTGGCTTACAACGTCATGGGGCGACAGGTCGGCCGGATTGAAGCACAGCTGGAAGGCTTTGCCCAAGATCTGCGCGCCCTCTTGAGCGGCGTGGCCTGAGCATGGCTTTTGGTCGCTTGGAACGTGCGCGCCCCAATGCGCCCATGAGCGACATCAATGTCACCCCTTTGGTGGACGTGATGCTGGTCTTGTTGGTAATTTTCATTTTGACCGCCCCCTTGCTGACCAGCGCGATTCGCTTGGACTTACCCAGGGCCGAGGGCGCGCAGGCCGGCCAAGCCCCTGCGGCCGTCACCTTGGTGGTCAATAACCAAGGTCAGATCTTCCTGAACGATCAAGCCCTGCGCTTACCCGAACTGGTGCTGCAATTGAAGGCCGTGGCCACGCAGCGGCCGGATACAGAGGTGCAGTTGCGTGCCGATCAGTCCGTGCCCTACGGCCGCGTGGTCGAGGTGATGGGCGTGGTGCAAAAAGCCGGTTTGTCACGGATCGGCTTCGTCGCCGATGCCCCTGTCGCCGCTGCGGTGCGCTGAAAATTTCAAAAACCCCTTGCCTTGCCTGACGTGTGGGGCCAAGCCCCTACAATTTGCCCCATGCAAGACAAGTACAACCACCTCGAAATTGAACAATTGGCGCAAGGCCAATGGAATGCCCGTGACGCCTACCGCGTGACCGAAGACGCGTCGAAAAAGAAGTATTACGCCTGCTCCATGCTGCCTTACCCCAGCGGCAAGTTGCACATGGGCCATGTGCGTAACTACACCATCAACGACATGCTTACGCGCCATCTGCGCATGAAGGGCTTCAATGTGTTGATGCCCATGGGCTGGGATGCGTTTGGTTTACCTGCCGAAAACGCAGCGCTCAAAAACGGCGTGCCCCCCGCCAAGTGGACCTACGAAAACATCGCTTACATGAAGAAGCAGATGCAGGCCATGGGCTTGGCGATTGACTGGTCGCGTGAAGTTGCCACTTGCGATCCGACCTATTACAAATGGAACCAGTGGTTGTTTTTGAAGATGCTGGACAAGGGCATTGCCTACCGCAAGACCCAGGTGGTGAACTGGGACCCGGTGGACCAAACCGTGCTGGCCAACGAGCAAGTGATTGACGGGCGCGGCTGGCGCACGGGCGCGCTGGTGGAAAAACGCGAGATCCCCGGTTATTACCTGAACATCACGCAGTACGCGCAAGAGTTGCTGGACCATGTGCAAATCGGCAACCCGAAAGCCACGTTGAACGGCTGGCCCGACAAAGTGCGCTTGATGCAAGAGAACTGGATTGGCAAATCCGAAGGTGTTCGCTTTGCCTTTCCGCATGCGATTCAAGGTGCTGATGACGCTTTGATTGGTGAGGGCAAGATGTATGTCTTCACCACCCGTGCCGACACCATCATGGGCGTTACTTTTTGCGCGGTGGCGGCCGAGCACCCCTTGGCGGCGCATGCGGCGCTGAGTAATCCGGCTTTGGCTGAGTTTCTGGAAGAGTGCAAGAGCGGCGGCACGACCGAGGCCGAGTTGGCCACGCAAGAGAAAAAGGGCATGGCCACAGGCCAGTTCGTGACGCACCCGTTGACCGGTGCCCATGTTGAAGTGTGGGTCGGAAACTATGTGCTGATGTCTTACGGCGATGGCGCGGTGATGGGTGTGCCGGCACACGACGAGCGCGACTTTGCATTTGCTTTGAAATACGACTTGCCGATCCAACAAGTGGTGTCCGTCAAAGGCCAAAACTTCAACGACAAAGAGTGGCAAGAGTGGTATGGCGACAAGCAAAACTGCGTGTGCGTCAACTCCGGCGAACTCGATGGACTGAACCAAAAAGCAGCGGCCAGCCAAGTGGCAGAACTGCTTGCGGCAAAAGGCCTGGGTGAGAAGAAGACCACCTGGCGTTTGCGCGACTGGGGCGTAAGCCGCCAGCGCTACTGGGGCACGCCCATTCCCATCATCCATTGCGACGAGCATGGCGCGGTGCCGGTGCCCGAAAAAGACCTGCCCGTGGTACTGCCGAAAGACTGCATCCCCGACGGCTCGGGCAACCCCTTGCACAAGCATGAAGGCTTTCACGCTGGGGTGACTTGCCCGGTGTGCGGCAAACCCGCGCGCCGTGAGACCGACACCATGGACACCTTTGTGGATTCGTCCTGGTATTTCATGCGCTATTGCGACCCGACCAACACCGAGGCGATGGTGGCCGAGGGAGCCGATTACTGGATGCGTGATCAGAGCCATGCCACCGGGGGCAGCGGTATGGACCAGTACATTGGCGGCATCGAGCACGCCATCCTGCACTTGCTTTATGCGCGTTTTTGGACCAAGGTCATGCGCGACATGGGCTTGGTAAAAGTGGACGAACCGTTCAGCAAACTGCTCACGCAAGGCATGGTGCTGAACCACATTTACTCGCGCCGCACGGTCAAGGGTGGCAAAGACTATTTCTGGCCGCACGATGTCGAGCATGTGCTGGACGACGCAGGCAAAGTGGTGGGCGCCAAGCTGAAGAACGAAGCCGACAGCAGCGACGGCAAATTGCCCGTGGGCACGGCCATTGACTACGAGGGCGTGGGCACCATGTCCAAGTCCAAGAACAACGGCGTGGACCCGCAAGACCTGATTGAAAAATACGGCGCAGACACCGCGCGGCTGTACACCATGTTCACCTCACCGCCCGAGGCCACCTTGGAGTGGAGCGACGCGGGCGTGGAGGGCAGTTACCGCTTTTTGCGACGGGTCTGGAACTTCGCCGCAAAGCACGAAACGCGTTTGAAAGCCGGCATTGCGGTGAACCGCAGCCAGGCCATCGACTTTGGCAAGGCGGCCAAAGACCTGCGACGCGAAATTCACACCGTGCTCAAGCAGGCCAATTACGACTACGAGCGCATGCAGTACAACACCGTGGTGTCGGCGTTGATGAAGATGCTCAACACCTTGGACGATGCGCCTTTGTCGGACAGCACCGAAGACGCCGCCGCCTTGGCCGAATGTGTCTCCATCTTGCTGCGCGTGCTCTACCCCGTGTGCCCGCACATTGCGTTTACGCTGTGGACCGATTTGGGTTACGCCGCGGGTTGTGGCGATTTGCTGGATACAGCTTGGCCCGAGGTCGATGACTCGGCGCTGTTGCGTGACGAGATCGAGTTGATGCTGCAAATCAACGGCAAGCTGCGCGGCTCGATTGTGGTGCTCGCCTCGGCTGACAAAGCCTTGATCGAGCAAACCGCCATCGCCAGCGAAGAGTTCCAGAAACAAGCCGCCGGTGCTGCGCCCAAAAAAGTGATCGTGGTGCCTGGGCGACTGGTCAACCTGGTGCTTTGAAGATGCAACGCCGCCATCTCTTGCGTGGTCTCACCGTCGGCTTTTCGATGGGCGGCGCTGCGGTCTTGAGCAGCACCTTGATCGGCTGCGGTTTTGCCTTGCGCCAACCGACGCAGTTTGCTTTTAAAACGGTGTACCTGACACTGCCCGCCAACTCGGCTTTGGGCACAGAGATGCGGCGCAGCCTGCTGGCCACCGGGCAGTTGGAGGTGCTGAAAGACCCGGTCGAAATGCTCAAGTCGGACGTGGTGTTGGATATTTTTTCTGAAGAACGCCAGCGTGTGGTGGTGGGCATGAACGCCTCAGGCCTGGTGCGTGACCAGCAGCTGCGCTTGCGCATCAAGTTCCGCCTGCGCACGCCGGCGGGCAAAGCGGTGATCGCTGATGTGGAACTGTTTCAGCAACGCGACCTGAGTTACACCGAAACCGTGGCCCTGTCCAAAGAAATCGAAGAAGCCACGATGTACCGCGATATGCAAACGGACATCGTGCAACAAATCATGCGTCGGCTGGGCGCGGTGCGAGCGCTGTAAACCATGCAACTGGGCCTACCGCAACTGAGCGCACACCTGCAAAAAGGCTTGCGCAGTCTCTATACCTTGCATGGCGACGAGCCCTTGTTGGTGCAAGAGGCCGCTGACGCCATCCGGGCCACGGCCCGCGCGCAAGGCTATACCGAGCGCAGCGTGCACACAGTGGCCGGCGCCCACTTTGACTGGAGTGAGGTGCTGGCCAGTGGCAGCTCTTTGAGCTTGTTTGCTGACCGTCAGATTGTGGAAGTCCGCATCCCTTCGGGCAAGCCCGGCAAAGAAGGCAGCCCGGCGATTCAACAACTGGCCGAAGCCGCGCAAGGCAATACCGACACCTTGACCTTGTTCGTGCTGCCGCGCTTGGATGCGGCCACCAAGAAAGGCGCCTGGTTTGGCGCGTTGGACAACTTTGGCGTCACCATGCAAGTCGAACCCGTGGAGCGTCAGGCCTTGCCGATGTGGATCGCCCAGCGCCTTCAATTTCAAGGTCAGCGCGTGGCCGCAGGCGAAGAAGGGCAGCGCACCCTCCAATTTTTTGCCGATCGGGTGGAGGGCAATTTGCTGGCTGCGCACCAGGAAATTCAAAAACTCGGTTTGCTGTATCCGGCGGGTGAGTTGAGCCAAACCCAGGTCGAAGGCGCGGTGGTGAATGTGGCGCGCTACGACGTGTTCAAGCTGTCCGAAGCCGTGCTGTCGGGCCAGGTGGCGCGGGTGCAGCGCATGCTGGAAGGTTTGCAAGCCGAAGGTGAGGCGGCGGTGTTGGTACATTACACCTTGGCCGAAGATATTCGCGCCTTGAAGCGCGTCAAAGACGCCATGGCCGCAGGCCGCCCCCTGCCCATGGCCTTGCGCGAGAACCGCATCTGGGGCGCCAAAGAAAAGCTGTTTGAGCGCATCTTGCCTCGCCTCTCCGGGGCCAATTTGGCCCGCATGCTACTGGCCGCGCACCAGGTGGACGGCATCGTCAAAGGTCTGAAAGTACCCGAATGGCCCACCGACGGCTGGCAGGCCTTGCAACGCCTGGCTATGCGCATGAGCCGGGCTTGCTCGGCGCGCTGAGCAGACAATGCGAAAATAGCGCCATGACTTCGCCAATGAACGCCACATCTATCGCCTCCCAGGTTGACGCCCATGTCGACGCAGGCCGTATCGCCGCGCACATGCTGACCCTGGGTCAGCAGGCCAAGACGGCTTCAGCCCTCATGGCCAAGGCCTCGGTGGCGGTCAAAAGCGCGGCGCTCAAGCGGCTGGCTGCTTTGCTGCGCGAGAACATTCAGGCTTTGCAAATCGACAACGCCAAAGACCTGGCGCGTGCCCAAGCCGCAGGTCTATCGGGCCCCATGTTGGACCGTCTCAAACTCAGCCCGCAGGTGTTGGAAACTTGCGCCCTGGGCTGTGAGCAACTGGCCGCGATGCCCGACGTGATCGGCGAGATCATCGGCATGAAGCAGATGCCCAGCGGCATTCGCGTGGGCCAGATGCGGGTGCCGATTGGCGTGTTTGGCATGATTTTCGAAAGCCGCCCAAACGTGACGATCGAGGCCGCAAGCTTGTCCATCAAAAGCGGTAATGCTTGTATTTTGCGCGGTGGCTCAGAAGCCATTGAGTCGAACAAGGCCTTGGCCCTGCTGGTGCAGCAGGCGCTGACTGAGAACGGCCTGCCTGCGCACGCGGTGCAGTTGGTGCAAACCACCGACCGCGAAGCCGTGAGCCATTTGATTGCCATGCCCCAGTTTGTGGACGTGATCATTCCGCGTGGCGGCAAGGGGCTGATCGAGCGCATCAGCCGCGATGCCAAGGTGCCGGTGATCAAGCATTTGGATGGCAATTGCCACACCTACATCGACTTCCCGTTTGACTTGGCCATGGCCGTCAAAGTGGCGGACAACGCTAAAACGAACAAATACAGCCCTTGTAATGCGAGTGAGGGTTTGCTGGTGGCCCGTGCCTCAGCGGCCGAGTTCTTGCCCGCTATTGGCGCGGTGTACGCGTCCAAAGGCGTGGAGATGCGCTGCTGCCCCGAGGCCAAAGCGATTTTGGCTGCTGTGCCGGGTGCCAAGGTGGTCGATGCCACCGAGCAAGATTGGTTTGAGGAGTATCTGGCCCCGGTCATCAGCATCAAGGTGGTGGACGGTGTGGATGCGGCGATTGCGCACATCAACCATTACTCCAGCCACCACACCGATGCCATCCTGACCCGTGACCACATGCACGCCCAGCAGTTTTTGCGCGAAGTCGATTCGGCCAGCGTGATGGTCAACACCAGCACCCGCTTTGCCGATGGTTTTGAGTACGGTTTAGGGGCTGAAATCGGCATCTCGACCGACAAATTCCATGCCCGTGGCCCTGTGGGCATCGAAGGCTTGACCTCGCTCAAGTACGTGGTGCTGGGCGATGGCGAAGTGCGTCACTGATATTTCACCCAGACGGCATATCCTCAAGCTCTGTCCCCTCAGCGCTTGCAATCCACAGAACCTGCCCCATATAAAGGCAGTCTGATCTCCCCCAACACCTGCTCAAAGGTTTTTTGCCATGGTTCCCCATCTCGTTACTGCTCTGACCGGCCCCATCAATGAGCTGGAGCAGCGCATTCTGGATTCGATGCCCGCTATTGAGCGTTGGTTTCGCTTGGAGTGGATGGAGCACACCCCGCCCATTTACACCTCGGTGGACATTCGCAATGCCGGTTTCAAATTGGCCCCGGTGGATACCAACTTGTTTCCCGGCGGCTGGAACAACCTGACCCCCGAAATGCTGCCCCTGGCGGTGCAAGCGGCACAAGCGGCGATTGAAAAGATCTGCCCCGAAGCCAAAAACCTGTTGATCATTCCGGAAAACCACACCCGCAACCCGTTTTACCTGAGCAATGTGGTGCAGCTGCAGCGCATCTTCCACATGGCAGGTCTGAATGTGCGCATTGGCTCGGTCAATCCAGAGATTAAAGACACCACGGTGATCGAGCTGCCCAATGGCGAATCGGTCACGCTGGAGCCGGTGATCCGCACTCGGCACCGCTTGGGGGTGAAAGACTTTGATCCCTGCACGATTTTGCTGAACAACGACTTGTCGGCCGGCGCGCCCGGCATCTTGGAGGAGCTGCATGAACAGCATTTGCTGCCACCGCTGCACGCCGGATGGCATGTGCGGCGCAAGAGCCAGCATTTCCAGTGTTACGAAGAAGTCACCAAGCGCTTTGGCAAACTGCTGGGCATTGACCCCTGGTTGATCAACCCGATGTTTAACCAGTGCGGCGACGTGAACTTTGCCGAAGGCGTGGGCATGGAATGCCTGCGCAGCAATGTGGATGCACTGTTGACCAAAATCAAGCGCAAATACAAAGAATACGGCATCAACGAAAAACCCTTTGTCATCGTCAAAGCCGACAACGGCACCTATGGCATGGGCATCATGACCGTGCGTGACGTGGCCGATCTGGACGTCCTGAACCGCAAGACGCGCAACAAGATGAATGTCATCAAAGACGGGCAAACCGTCAGCGATGTGATCATTCAAGAAGGGGTTTTGACCCACGAACGCGTCAATGACGCCGTGGCCGAACCCGTGGTCTACATGATGGACCGCTATGTGGTGGGCGGTTTTTACCGTGTGCACGCCGATCGCGGGGTCGATGAAAACCTGAACGCCCCCGGCGCCAGTTTTGTGCCCCTGGCCTTTGCCGACAGCCCTCATTTGCCCCAGCCTGGCGTGAAACCCGGTGCCAGCGTGCCCAACCGCTTTTACATGTACGGCGTCATTGGCCGTCTGGCCATGTTGGCCGCCAGTTACGAACTCGAAGCCAGCGACCCGCACGCCGAAGTCTACGATTAAAGTCCAAATTTCACGCGGCTGACAAAGTTGCTGCAATGCAACATTTTTGGGGTTTCCGCTCGCCGGTGCGCTGCTGAGATAGCCGACAGGGGTCAAGAAGCGCAGAATACGGCTCTTGTCTGTTTTGGAGCCAACCTTTGGGGTTGGCAAATCTGTGTCCGCCACAAAATCATCCCTCGCAGCGCTCACTTTGGGCGCCATCGGTGTCGTCTACGGTGACATCGGCACCAGCGTCTTGTACGCCGTCAAAGAAGTATTTGGCTCAGGCCATGTGCCTTTCACCCCTGACAACGTGTTTGGCATCCTGTCCATTTTCTTTTGGACATTGACCACCATCGTCTCGGTCAAATACGTGACCTTGGTGCTTAAAGCCGACAACCACGGCGAAGGCGGCTTGGTGGCCATGTTGGCCCTGGCCTCGCAATCGGTCAAAGACCGCCCCGAGCTGCGCCGGCGCTTGTTGATCGTTGGCATTTTTGGTACCTGTTTGTTTTATGGCGATGGGGTCATTACCCCGGCCATTTCGGTGCTGTCGGCGGTCGAAGGTCTGGAGGTGGTGTCGCCTGGCTTCAAACGCTTTGTGATTCCCCTGACCTTGGTGATTTTGTTCTTCTTGTTCGCAGTGCAAAAACGCGGCACGGCGGGCATTGGCAAGTTTTTCGGTCCGATCACGGTGGTCTGGTTTGCCGTGATTTCGGTGCTGGGCGTGTACCACATCGCCACCAATCCCAGCATCTTGTGGGCCATGAGCCCGCATTACGCTGTTCTGTTCATGTGGGACTTCCCTGGCATCACCTTCATCATCTTGGGCGCTGTGGTGCTGTGTGTGACGGGCGGTGAAGCGCTGTACGCGGACATGGGTCACTTTGGCAAGAAGCCCATTCGCATTGCTTGGTTTGCGGTGGTCATGCCGTCGTTGACCTTGAACTACTTTGGCCAAGGCGCTTTGCTGTTGGCCAACCCCGAGGCGGTGAAAAACCCCTTCTTCATGATGGCCCCAGACTGGGCGCTGTTGCCCTTGGTGATTTTGGCCACCATGGCCACCGTGATCGCCTCGCAGGCCTTGATCTCGGGCGCCTTCAGCGTGACCAAACAGGTGATCCAACTGGGGTATCTGCCGCGCCTGCAGGTGCAGCACACCAGCGTCACCGACATGGGGCAAATCTACATGCCTTTCGTCAACTGGGGCCTTTTTGTCTTGATCGTGCTGGCCGTGGGCATGTTCCGCTCATCCAGCAACTTGGCGGGCGCCTATGGCATCGCCGTATGTACCGACATGCTGATCACGACCGTACTGACTTTCTACGTGATTCGTTACGGCTGGAAGCTGCCTTTGGCCCTGTGCCTGGGCGCCACCGGATTTTTCTTCGTGGTCGACTTTGCGTTTTGGGCTTCGAACCTGATGAAGCTGTTTGACGGCGGCTGGTTCCCCTTGCTGATTGGTGGCGCTATCTTCACGCTGATGATCACCTGGCACGATGGCCGCAAACTGATGCGCGAAGCCTTGAAGGCTGACGCTTTCAAGCTCGATGAGTTTTTGGACGCTGTATTCATTGCGCCTCCTGCCCGCGTCGAAGGCACAGCCGTATTTATGACCGCCGAAAACGGCAACGTGCCCAACGCCTTGCTGCACAACCTGAAACACAACAAAGTGCTGCACCGGCAAAACCTGTTTGTCACGGTGCGCTCACACGAGGTGCCTTGGATCGGTTTGGACAAGCGCCTGGAGTTTGAGCCTCTGGGCCACGACTGCTGGCAAGTGATCGTGAACTATGGCTTCAAGAACGATCCTGACTTGCCCAAAGCTTTGGAGCAACTCAAAGGCCATGGCTGCGAGTTGGACCCGATGAATACCAGCTATTTCTTGTCACGCGACATCGTCATTCCCACCATCGGTGGCGGCATGGCCACCTGGCGCGAGAAACTGTTTGCACAGATGCACCACAACGCCAGTGCCGCTGCCGAGTTTTTGAACCTGCCCACCAACGCGGTGGTCGAGTTAGGCTCGAAGATCGAGATTTAACTCCCCATCGCCTCGCCCATGCGAATGGGCCTGGCTGGCGTCCAGTCGGTGTTGAAGTTCATCGCCGCTTTGGGGAACAGCATCACCACGGTGGAGCCGAGTAAGAACCGGCCCATTTCCTGGCCTTGCTGCAGCCGAATGTCCTGGCTGTCGTAGCGCCACTCTTGCACCACGCCGGGCCGAGGCGGGTTCACCAGGCCATGCCACACGGTGGCCATGCTGCCGACGATGGTGGCGCCCACCAGGGTCAGGACAAACGGGCCAAACTCTGATGCAAAAACGCACACCACCCGCTCGTTGCGGGCAAACAAGCCGGGCACACCACGCGCCGTGGTGGGGTTGACCGAGAACAGGTCGCCCGGCACATAAATCATGCGCAGCAAGCGCCCGTCGCAAGGCATGTGGATGCGGTGGTAGTCGCGTGGACTCAGGTACAGCGTGGCAAATTGGCCGTCCTGAAACTGAGCGGCCAGCTGCGCGTCACCGCCCACCAGGGCGCGGGTCGAATAGTGGTGACCCTTGGCCTGGAAAATCTGATCGCGCTCAATCGCACCGCATTGGCTGATGGCGCCGTCCACCGGGCTGACGAAAGCTGCATCGGCCAAAGGCCTGGCGCCTTCGCGCAAGGGTCGGGTAAAAAATTCGTTGAAGCTGGCGTAAGTGGTTGTGTCTGGCGCGGTGGCTTCCGACATGTCGACTTGGTAACGCGCCACAAACCGGTTGATCACCCAGTGCGTGAATCCGCCCCATTGGGCGCTGGCCAAGCGGCCGGCCAGCACGGTGAGTGCGCGTTTGGGCATCACATATTGCGGCCATACGGCCAAACGGTCAGACAAAGCGTGCTCCAGGGTGAAAGTGAGCGCATTGTATCGACCTCGCATTCGGGCCCGGCGCTGCGCGCCAGCGGGCTTTCGTGCGGGCACAATACCGCCATGAGTACACCCCTGTTATCGGTCAGCCATCTGGTCAAGCGCTACGGCGACGCCACCGTGGTCAACGACCTGTCTTTTCAAATCCACCCCGGCGAATGCCTGGGCGTGATTGGCCCCAATGGCGCCGGCAAAACCACCACCTTGCGCATGTGCCTGGGCTTGTCCACGCCCGACAGTGGGCAGATCGATTATTTTGACGGCCTGCACATGCCGCAAGACGCGCTGGCCATCAAAAGCCGTTTGGGCGTGGTCAGCCAAATGGACACCCTGGACCCGGATTTTTCGTGCGCCGAAAACCTCTTGGTCTACGGCCGTTACTTCGGCCTGAAAGACGCGCAAATTCGCGAACGGATTGCGCCGCTGCTGGAGTTTGGTGCGCTGACCAGCAAGGCCAACGCCAAGCCCGGCGAGTTGTCGGGCGGCATGAAGCGGCGCCTGAGTTTGTCGCGCGCGCTGATCAACCACCCCAGCATGTTGATGCTGGACGAGCCCACCACCGGCCTGGACCCGCAAGCGCGGCATCTGATGTGGGAGCGCTTGCAAAACCTGTTGCAACATGGCAAATCCATTTTGCTCACCACCCACTTCATGGACGAAGCCGAGCGTTTGTGCGACCGCCTGCTGGTGCTTGATCACGGCCGCAAAATTGCTGAAGGCAAGCCCCGCGACCTGATCGCCGAACACCTGGAGCCCGACGTGGTGGAGGTCTATGGCGCAGGCGCTTTGGCGCTGGCGCAAGACGCCGCGCTCAAGCCCTTGGCCGCGCGCATTGAAGTCAGCGGCGAAACCGTGTTCTTCTACACCGCGCACACCCAGCCCTTGCTGCTGGCACTGCAGGCCTGGCCCCAGCTGCGCACTTTGCACCGCCCGGCCAATCTGGAAGACCTGTTCCTCAAACTCACCGGCCGCCAAATCAGGGAGGACGCATGAGTTCTTTGAAATCCTCTACAAGCACCGCACCCTCCGTGTGTGGCGCCCCGCAGCTGTCCATGCGCTGGTGGCCCGTGTTTCTGCGCAACCTCTTGGTCTGGCGCAAGCTGGCCATCCCCAGCCTGGTTGGCAATATTGCCGAGCCGCTGATGTGGCTGGTCGCCTTTGGCTACGGCCTGGGCTCGCTGATTGGCCAGATTGAAATGGGCGGCGAGAAAGTGCCCTACATCTTGTTCCTGGCCAGCGGCAGCATTTGCATGAGCGCCATGAATGCGGCCACCTTTGAGGCCTTGTATTCAGCGTTTTCGCGCATGCATGTACAAAAAACCTGGGACGGCATCATGAACGCCCCGGTCCGGCTGGACGATATTGTGCTGGCCGAAATGCTCTGGGCCGCCTTCAAAGCCTTGTTCACCGTGACCGCGATCTTGGGCGTCATGCTGGCCCTGGGCATCAGCCACAGCTGGAAGCTGCTGGCCGCCTGGCCCGTGCTGCTGGGCGTGGGCATCACCTTCAGTTGCATGGCACTGATCTTCAACGCGCTGGCCAAAGGCTACGACTTTTTCACCTACTACTTCACGTTGTTCCTCACGCCGATGATGTTCCTCTCGGGCATCTTTTTCCCGCGTGACCAGCTGCCTCCGCTCGTGCGCGCGATTGCGGATTGGCTGCCGCTGTCGGCGGCTGTGGAGCTGGTGAGGCCTCTGTTCATGGACCGCTGGCCAGAGCACGCGCTGCGTCACGGCTTGGTGCTGGCGCTGTTTGCAGGCCTGTCGTTTTGGGTGGCGTTGGCATTGACGAGGAAGCGGTTTAGGAGTTGAGGTCGCTGCATAAACCGGTGGTGCTGACTACTCAGTTGGGCATCATGGTTGCACGATGTACTTGGCCTACACCTCCAAGGTGGGTATTGCTTCTGGTTGTATTGATACCAATTTGGTATCATGATAAGCCATGCGAATCATAGCCATATCGACGCTTCGTGACTTTTATACAAAGCATCCTGATGCACAAACACCCTTGCAGGCTTGGTACGCGCTGGCCAGCAGAGCGCAATGGAAGTCGCCCTCTGATATCAAAGCAGCCTACAGAAATGCAAGCTTTACAGCCAACAACCGCGTGGTGTTCAACATCAAGGGGAATGACTACCGATTGATTGTGTTGGTGCGTTATGACAAAGGCTTGCTGTTTGTGAAGTTTGTGGGCACACATGCGCACTACGACAAGATTGATGCACTGACTGTCTAAAGGAGAATCCCATGGAAATTCGCACCATTCACAACAAAAAAGCACACAAGGCTGCGCTGATTGAAATCGAGCAACTTTGGTCTGCACCCGCCAAATCTGCTCAGGCTGAGCGCTTGGATGTGCTCACCTTGCTCGTGGAGCATTACGAGAAAACACACTTTCCGATTGCAGACCCAGACCCCATTGAGTTCATTGAACACGTCATGGAGAGCCGTGGGCTGAGTCGCAAAGATCTTGAGCCGATGATTGGGCCTCGTGGCCGTGTGGCTGACATCTTGAACAAAACACGCCCATTGACGCTCGAAATGATCCGTCGCTTGGTAGTCCAGCTTAATTTGCCTGCGGACGTATTAGTTAAGCCCTATCTTTTGCGCGAAGAATTTTTGGCAACTTGAGGTTACTAGCAACTGCGGAAGCCGACCTTTGGGGTAGTGCTCCCAACGGCAGATCCAGGCCCTTATGCACATCTCTGCATAAGGCTGGTTACTGTCGTACTCGGCTGGTTGACTGGCCGGCAGCACCCATAGCGGTCCTTTGGACCTATCGGTGCAATGATGAGTTTGTCGCGTTAGGAGCCGTTCAGGCCTGGCGTGAAAGTCTTGGCGATTTATCAACAGCAGTCATCCAGGCGCTGGTCACACCCCCAGGCCCTGAAATCGCTGCGATTAAATTTTCTGCCCAACAAAGCCGACCAAGGCTGACATCCCGCTGTGGCCTGGTCCTTCATCTACTTCTTGCGTGTAAGTGATCAAATCCAGAACTTTATAGCCAGCGAATGACGTCAATAAAAGCTCTTCGTCATAAAGATTCTCAAGAATGCCTGGGCCACCCGTTTTGTAATTCAACTGCTCTTTCCCGTAACCCTGAATAATCAAGGTTCCACCGGGCTTGAGCGACAAGTGCAATTTATGAAACAAATCGCGCCGGGGGCCAGGGTCAGCGAACTGAAAAAATATGCCCGCAATGGTGTCGTAATGATTGGTTTTCCAATGAAAGCTCTCCCAGTCACTGCACTTGAATTTGACATTTACGTTGTTCTTGGCGGCCAATTCCACGGCTTTACTCACAGCAACCGGAGAGAAATCAAAAGCGTCGACCTCAAACCCTTGAGAGGCCAACCAGACGCTATTGCGCCCTTCGCCATCAGCAATGCACAGCGCCTTGCCTTTTTGCAAAAGCGGAGTTTTTTCAGCCAGATAGGCATTGGGAAACTCACCAAAAAGATAGTGCTCAGTTGAAAACCGTTCGTTCCATCGAGCAAGGGGATTGGTGAAGTTTGTCATGGTGGTGGAGATTTTTGCCGTATTTGAGGAGTCACGTATTTTCAGATGATCTTTGACCCATTGTGCTTGATCTGAGGCTGTTTCAGCCTTCGCTGAAAACACGTTTCTGACCCGGATATTCAGATCTCTAATTGAGCCACTGTTCGATCAACCCTACCTGACTTTAGCTCTTTTCATCAAAGCAACAGCCTCATCCATCCCCTTTTATTAGCCTTACTTACCGCACTGCTTCGGGCTTTTAGCCATTCGGTCTTTGAAATAAATCTTGCTGCGTCTTCAACTATGCATTCCTCAGACCAGTCCTCATTAGATTTTTGATTTGGTTGATGAAGGAGTCATATGCATTGTTGCCTCTTTGATCCATAACTTTCTTCGAGCAACAACAACTGCGCTTGTTTCTTTAGCGTTCCATTCAACCTGAGTTTTATATTTTTTTGCACTTTCAAGAACTCTAGCTTTAGTCCAATAGCCTTGGGGCCTTCTCTTTGACACATCAACAAAGTTCATATGGGCGCAAGCTTCTTTAATGCAACCCATCCTGACAGCTTTTCGCCATGACAAGCTGTTGGACTTTTTCCACTCCGCTTGTGAACTGAACTCACGTGCGCTTGAAAGAACAGCTTTTTTTGTCCACTTAAATGATCGAGATTTATTGATTTCACACATTTTCGATAAAACTAAAGTGATGGAAAACTATTGCGCTGTTAAATTACAAGGAAACAACTGTGCCGTGCGAATAATGAGTTTTGCTGCAAAGTTGGAGTTTGCTACAATAACATTTGTACACATGGAAATGTTACCGCAAATCCACCCTGATCTCAATCCAAGGAATTCAATGACTACGTACTCAAAACTATTGCCAATTTTTGGAACTGCTTTACTTCTAGTGGCTTGCAAAAGCGCTCCAAAGTTGGATGTTGCTACAACAAGCAAGAGCGAACCTGTACCTGTTTCAATACCTATGCAAGCACCGGCACCTGTGGCCGCTTCAATGGTAGCTAAAGTAGTTGTGCCCGATCACTTGGATCCAAACAGCAGCTTGTCTAAAAATCGCAGTGTGTTCTTTGACTATGACGACTTCTCAGTCAAGAAAGAATTCAGTTCCATAGTCGAAAACCACGCAAAATACGCCTCTGCAAATAGCAAGTTAGCCGTTAAAGTTGAAGGCAATGCGGACGAGCGTGGCGGCAGGGAATACAACTTGGCATTGGGCCAAAAACGAGCTGAAGCGGTTGTTCGCGCAATGAAAATTTATGGTGCCAAGGACGCTCAATTGGAGGCTGTCAGCTATGGCAGCGAAAAACCAAAAGCACCTGGACATGACGAAACTTCTTGGGCACAAAATCGTCGCGCCGATATCCTGTACCAAAGCAAATAATTTTTCTCTAACTATGAATGCCTTGATTAACTTCGAGGTTTTCATTTGAGAACAGTAGTGTCCCAACGTTTTTCAGAGGAGAGAGAGCTGTTGAGGCTCAAATTCCGAATGTTTGTCAGGCTCGGTTGGTGTAAGTAGTTGATTTATTGGGATTGTTTCAAACATGGTCAAGCTCAAGATTTGTAGGATTTCATGAAGACTGTTGGGCAGATGCAAGCGTTTTTTGGCAATCGCGATCAGCACGTAAGTGCAGACTGCAATCCAGATTTGCGTCTTGACCGCGTTCTCGTTGGTGCCATAAAACGTCTTGATGCGCAGATGCTGCTTGATCCATTTGAAAAACAACTCGACCTGCCAGCGCTGGCGGTAAAGATCTGCAATCAACTCGGGTTTGAGGGCGAAGTTGTTGGTCAAAAAAGTTATTCGCTTTCCAGCGTCGTCCCTTACCACCACGCGTCGCAGTGTGGTGGGATAGTCTTTGCTGGAATAGAAAACTGTCAGTACGCCGGTTTGATCGCACACGATGTTCGAGTTGGCCCGGTCTACGGGGTTGGAGTAGCGCCGCTTGAATTTGGTATTGGACTTGGCACGGGTGACGAAGAAGGCGTTGGCCTGATGGATCACAAACAGTCGCTTGAAATCCAAGTAGCCACGATCGAGCAGGTAATAGGCGCCAGGCTCGATGTCCAGCAAGTCCAAGGTGTTGACCTCGTGGGTCTTGCCGTCGCTGATGTGAATGAAAGTGGGTATGGAGCCGCGCAGGTCCAACAGGGTGTGCAGTTTGATAGCCGCTTTGTGCGCTCGAAACGGTGCCCAGGGATAAACCGACAGGCACAGGTCTATCGTCGTGGCATCGAAGGCGTAGATGGTTGCATCCAAGTCGATCGCCATCGGCTCTTTGGCATACAACGGGCGCGCCATGGCTATCAGGTGTTGCGCGAAGTCGGCGTAGATTTGCCAAGGCCGGGTTGCATTGGCGTTGGACAAGGTGTTGCGAGAAACGGTTTTGCAGCGCAACCCCATGTGATACAGCCGCTTGGCTTGGGCACGCAAATTGACCTCGATGTCGCGCAAAGACTCGCGGTAGGTCAACTGAGCAAAGGCCATGGTCAAGAACTGGTCCATGCAGGTGAAATCTTGAACCTTGTGATCGCCACGATGAGTGGCCACGCATCGACGGAAAGTGCTCAGGGGCAGAAACGCCATGAGTTGAGAGAAAACAAGCTTGCCTTGGTTCATTGCGGTCCTTTGCGTGCGAACGCAAAAGACCATAAGCCATGGAATCGAAGTTCAAATCGAGACCAGCCTGAAGTGCTAAAAAACCAAGGTAAATCATTAACTTACGAAGCCCTGATGTGAAAACGTTGGGACACTACTG
>CANGDZ010000018.1 GCA_947452785.1 Comamonadaceae bacterium
ATCGTGGTCTCGTCGGTCACCGCCTTTATCGTGATTGCCGCCAGCGCCTTGCTGGGCCTGCAAATTCTGGAATTTTTTGGCATCTCATTGGCCAGTTTCCAGGTGGGCGGCGGCATGTTGCTGCTCACTGCGGCCATGTCCATGCTGAATGCACAGCCCGCTGAAGCTCGCGTTAACGCCGAAGAGGTTCACGATGCCGAAGCCAAAGCGGCCATGGGCGCCAGCATCGCCGTGGTGCCGCTGACCATCCCCTTGCTCACCGGCCCGGCCACCATGTCCACCGTTGTGATTTACGCCGAAAAAGCCAAGAACTTCATGCAGCTGGGCACCTTGGTGGGTTACGGCGTGGTCATCGCCTTGGCAACAGCTTTGTGCTTTTCACTGGCCCATCCGATCGCCCGAGTGCTGGGCAAAACCGGCATCAACGTCATGACCCGCCTGATGGGTTTGATCTTGGCGGCCCTGGCAGTCGAGGTGATGACCGATGGACTGCACAAGCTGTTTCCGGTGCTGGCAAGAGGACTCTAAAGGCTTGGGCTAAAAGCAGGGTGCAGCGAAAAGTGAAATGATCAACTCACTTGGGGCAGTAAGTTGGCGCCACGTTCAATCACAAACTCGCGGTCAACCAATTTGCGTGAATGGTTCAGATCACTTTGTGCAATCAGCACGGACACCTCGGTCCCTTTCAAGCCTGCAATCACCTCGCCCAGCCGCTTGGATAAAGCCGGCGCAACGCCCTCGAAGGGCTCATCGAGCAACAACAAACGAGTGCCGACAGCAAGGGCTCGTGCCAGCGCCACTAATTTTTGTTGACCACCAGAGAGCAAAAGAGCCCGGCGATCTCGCATCTCTAGTAATTCTGGCAAGACCTTGTAAACCAGTGACAAACGTTCTTGCGGATCCAGCGTGGGGCTGACCCAGACAGGAATCAGGATATTTTCTTCAACGGTCAACTCAGGCACCAAGCCTCTGTCCTCTGGCATGTAGCCGATGCCCAGTCCTGCCCTGGCGTGCGCTGGCAGTGCGGTCAAGTCATGGCCATTGAAAGTGATGACACCTTGGGTCGGTGCCACATGCCCCATCACGGACCTCAGCATGGTGGTTTTACCCGCGCCGTTTCGGCCAATCAGGCCCACCATGGTGCCGTCCGCCACTTCGATCGACAGGCCTCGCAAAGCGATGACCGACTGAATGGCCACATGGAGGCCTTCTACCTTGAGCATGCGTATTCCTTTGGGGCGATCAGAGGCTTATTCACCCAACAGCTCGCCGGTGACATAGCGTCTGACATCGTCGGTGGCCAAGGCGACTTCGGGTGCGTCATCGGCGATGATGCGGCCACTGTAGAAAGCGACCACACGGCTGGCATAGCGGTTGACGATGTCCATGTCATGCTCCACAAACAACACGGTCGTGGCACTGTCCTGCCCAAGGCCCGCCATGATGGTTTCCATCATCGGAAATTTTTCTTCCGCAGAGACCCCGCTGGTCGGCTCATCCAGCAACAGTAACTTGGGCGAACCGGTCAAAGCCATCGCAATATCAAGCAATTTGCGCACGCCACCCGGCAATTCGGCGACTTTGCGCGCACGGTGCTCAGTCAAAGCAAAACGATCCAACAAAGCATCCGCACGTTCAATGGCCACTGATCGGCGAGCTGGCAGCCAGAAACTCAATTTTTGGTCATGGCAGGCATTGGCCACCAACATATTGTCCAAAACGGTCAACTCGCCATACAACTGTGGAATCTGAAAAGACCGGGCCACGCCCAAATGCGTGATCGCGCGCGGGTACAAAGCGGTGATCTCCTGGCCATCAAGCCATATCTCGCCTTGGTCAGGTTTGAGGTAACCCGTGATCATGTTCACAAACGTGGTTTTGCCGGCACCGTTAGAGCCAATCAAACTGACGCGTTCGCCGGCAAATATTTCGATATTTAAATTCGATGCCGCCACCACGGCGCCGAATTTTTTATTCACATCGCGGGCTTGCAGCACGGCCTTCATCGCGTGCCCCCTTTGACCCAGAGGGAACCGATGCCGCGCGGCAAGAACCGAATCACGATCAATAAAAATATGCCCAGTGCCATCTGCCAGGTATTGGGAAAATAGGAACTCGAAAATGAGCGCACCACCTCCAGCACGACACTCGCCACAAACAAAGCAATCACGCTTTGCCAGCCCGCTAGAACGGCCACAAAAACAAACTCGCCCGACGTGGTCCAGAAGCTGACGCCAGGCTCAATGTGCCCCAAAGCCATCACCGCCAAAGCCCCGCCCAAACCGCCGCAGAACGCCGCCAAAATGAAATTGATCGCCATGGCATAACGCACCGAGCCACCCAGGTATTCAACACGCAGTTCGTTTTCCTTGGTCGCCAGGGTAATCAGGCCTCGTGTACTGTCAAAGTAGATCCTGGCCAGCAAGGCCATGATGCTGGACACCGTAATGGTCAGCACATACATGATGTAGCCCACCTGATCGTCGGGGAGTTTGTAGCCCAGCAGCGTGGGCCGCCCAAGGTTGAATCCGTCCGAGCCGCCGAGCACCTCCAGCTTCATCAACAGGCCATAAGTCACCATCGACAAAGCCAGCGTCAACATGGCAAAAAAGATGCCTCTGTAGCGCGACAGCAGTGGCGCAAACGGAGCAGCAACCACCGCCGCAATCACGCCACCGCACAAGGTCAAGAACAGGGCATCGGTGATGCCCATCTTGTTAAACATCAATGCCGCTGTGTACCCGCCAATGGCAAAGACCATGCCCTGGCCAAATGGGACCACGCCGCCGCGCATCAACACCACGATGCCCAATGAAACCAAGCCGTTGGCGGCCGCCATGGTGATGAGGAAAGTCAGCCACTTGGGCATCAGCGCGCCCACCAATGCCAGCGCCAAACAAAGTCCCGCTGCCCACAATATAGAAAGAGCAACGGGCGTTTCAAGTGAAGGCGTCGAGGCGCCCGAATTTATCGCCATGGTTCAGATCTTTCGCGCCTGTATGCGCTGAAACAGTCCTTCAGGACGAAACATCAACACCACCGCCATCACCACATAAATGGAGAACAGCTCAGCTACGGGCGCCAAATGCACCGCCATGGAACGGGACAGTCCCACAATCAAAGCCCCGATCGCGGCACCCTCAATACTGCCCAAGCCACCAATGATCACCACGGCAAAAGAAACAATGATCACCCCGACGGACACACCCGGTTGAACCGAAATCATAGGTGCGGTAAATGCGCCTCCCAGCGCAGCCAGAAATATGCCCACTGAAAACGCCAGCATATAAACACGCGACACATTCACGCCCATGCTGGACGCGATTTCCGAGCTGTGAATGACGGCAATCATGATCTTGCCTTGTTGAGTCCGGTTCAACCACCACCAGACCGCAAAGCCCACCACCAGCGCCAAAGCCACAAGCGCAAAGTCATAGCCGACATAGGTTTGCGTCCCGATATCTATGCTGCCAAACAAACCATAAGGTTCAGACACATAGTATGGATTGGCACCCCACAAGAGTTTGGTGCCATCTTCCATGATCAAAAACATGGCGTACGTGACCAGCGCCAAAACCACCTCGTCGCGGCCATAAAAAAACCGCAGCAAACCGCGTTCTGTCAGTGGGGCCACAAATGCGGCAACCGCCACAGCCGCCAACAGCATGGCCACCAGGGTATATCCTGGCGCCCATTTCATGGCGCTGGCCCATCCCACGAAACTGGTGGCCGCATAGGCCCCCAGCGCGTAGAAGCTGCCGTGTGCGATGTTCAAAATCTTCAACACACCAAAAACCAACGTCAACCCCAGCGCCACAATGAAGAGCCAGGAGGCGTAGGTTAATCCGTCAATCAATATGGTCAGCATGCCCTTGAGGCCTTATGGGCAACCTTTGGCGCCCGCAAACCCTGCCTTGATCCAGTCTTCTGACTTCATATTGGCGGGTGGGTTCACGCAATCCGCAGGGAAACGCATGATGTCATCCAGCACCACCATTTTTTTGCCTGCGTCGTAACGCGTCTTACCAATGGCGGTTTCCTGCACAGCCTGATGCCCGCCGCCCAATGCCATGCGAATCTTGCCTGCAGGTGAGTCCCACTCTGAATTGCGCAAAGCCGCGGCCAATTGCTCGGCGCTAGGTTTCTTGCCACCGTTGGAAGCCATGGCTTTTTCAACCGCGAGTTTCAACCCCAACAGGGACTGCACCATTCGGTAGGGCGCCTGAACGGGATACACGTTATAGGCCTTGCTGTACAAGTCCCACCACCAGTCATTCAGTCCCGATTTGGGCGACATCAGACCATAGGCGCCCCGCGCCCCCAGAATGACGCCGTCAGGCATCTTGTCACCCAAGCCCGGCAACACGTGGTCACCTGCAGAGAGGATTACTTGCGAGCGTTTGAACAAGCCACGTGGACCCGCCTGCAAAATGAAGGCTTGCAAATCACCACCCCACAGACTGCTGTGGGTGATGTCCGCCGGTTTGGCCATGAGCGCAGAAATTTCAGTTCCGTATTGACCGGCACCAAATTTAGGCAACTGGTCTTCACCCGCCTTGGCATTGGGGTAGAGCTTCTCCATCGACCAGACAAAGTCTTTCTTGGAGTCTTGTCCCCAAGCGTAGTCCTGGTTGATCATGTTGAACGATCCGACCTTGATCTCTTTGGCCTTGAGGTAACGGGCCAAGGCCACGTTGTCCATCGTTGCATGGGACGCAGTCCGGAAAACGTAGTTGTACTTCCCGTCTTCAAAAATGCGAGGAGTGCCGCAATCGTAAAGAATCAGAAACTTCTTCATTTCCTCAGCGACGGGGGCGACAGCCAAACAGTCACCTGAGCCCACGTAGCCCACCACCGCATCGACTTTTTCGCGGTCATACAAGTTGCGCAGCTCTTGTATTTGTTTGGTTGCGCCGCCGTTCTCATCGACATACACGGCCTCGATTTTCATGCCCCCAAAACCGGCCTTGTTGAAGGGCGCAGGAGCAGAGCCTTTGTTAAAGGCATCGACCAGCACCTTGGCGCCATTGACAGCAGGAATGCCAAAACTTTCTGCCGCTTGACCCGACAAAAAACTCACGATGCCGATCTTGAAAGTCTCTTGGGCTTGGGCCGCACTGGAGCCGCAGATTGCAGCAATCAGCGTCACCGCTGTGCCTATTGCTTTACGCGACCAGGTCGCTTTGAAAATGCCTTGAATTGCCATGTTTTTCTCCACTTGTTTGTCTTGAACAGGAAGCCATCGATAAAACGCTACTGTTATCTTGCGCGGATAAGCGCGAACGGTTCATCGGTGCAAACCCCTGCACAACCCTTCAAAGCCCCTGAGAATGTCACTCCCGAGACCGTATAGGCGACATTTTTCAAAATTAACGGGTGAGTTTTAGCGAGGGAGACAAGTGCGGCCCGAGGAGCTTCAACAGGAGTTCTAAGAACTTTGCTTTCAACAAACTAGCCGTGAAACGCCTGGATCTGCCGGTCATGCCATCGGCTTATCAACAGCACTGCCGCCAGTCCGCCGAGCAAGGCAAAAAACATGTCTGATTGCGTGTCCCATGGATCGCCCTAGGTGCCCAGAAACTCTTCAGCCCCTTGACCCAGCATGAGCGCAGCCGCCCATTCGATCAGCTCGTAAGTAGCGCTGATGGCCAACACCACGCAAACCGCCAGGAACGCCAGCATCTTGCGCCCCCAAACCCTCTGACCACGCAGAAAAATCTCACGCGCCACCAGCGCCGGCACAAAACCCTGCATGAAGTGGCCGATCTAGTCGTACGGGTTGCGGTGCAGGTCGAACCACTGAGCGATGTCAAAGCCCAGCGGCACTCGGGCGCAGCTGTAAGCCCCGCCCACCATCAGCACCACCGCATGCAGGGCGATGAGGGCGTACAGCAAAAGCGTCAGCGGAAAACGCTCACGCGTGCGCCACAACACGGGCACCGCCAAGATCACCGGAAAAACCTCTATCCACCAAGTAGCTCGGTTGTAGGGCTGGCTGCGGGGCCCCGGTAGAGCGTGGAAATATCAAACTGCATTGGCGGCCAAAAACACTGGCTCGCAATTCACAATCGTTTTGACTGAATTGGCGATATAACAAGCTTCATGCGCTTCGTGGTGTATGAGCTCAATTTGTTTGAGTGTGGGCATCCGATCACCAGAAAACCGAACAGCTGGCTTGAGCGTGACATGGGTCATGGCCACCTTACCATCGCTGTTTTTACCCATCTTGCCTATGGCCTCATCCACATAACTGTCGATGCAATACCTGTGCTTGGCTGCGATAGACAAAAACCAAAGCATGTGACAACTGGACAGCGCTGCGACAAACGCCTCTTCGGGGTCCACTGCCGCAGACTCCGACATGGGCAAAGGAACCACATGGGGAGAGGATGAGCCCGCGATCTCCACGCCGCCATCGAATCGAATGAGGTGTTTTCGGCTGTAACGGTTGTCCAGAAAGTCCTGCGCCTCTCTGCGCCAAATCACTTCTGCAGTGTAGTTACCCATGCAAGTACTCCGCAATAAAGATAAATCTTGGGGGGGCATGCCGCTTTAACACTATCAGACTCTCCGCCTAGAGGGCCCCAAAAAACCACCCAGGTGGAAAAATCCGCACTGAAATTTTCAAACCGATGCACCGCACCGGCGGGAACAAAAAATGCTGCGCCCGGTTCAAAGCGGCACCTTTCACCTTGCAGCACAAACTCACCGGTACCTTTTTGAATAAAGTACAGCTCATCTTGCGAGTGCGGTTGTTGAGGGTCCACCCCATCTGGGGAATACAACTCGACCGACATCGTGCCGTGTGCCATCGCTTTAACGAAGCGTTCACCCTTGGGCCACTGGGGCGTGACCGGCCCCGGCAAACGACCCAGCAGTTCTGAGACATTGGCGTGCATCAGTAAATCCTCTCCAGGGTGCGGTCCCAGCGCGGCATCCAGTTGCGTTTGATGTCGGCGGAAACCAGTACCCGGTGCGCCCGGCCGATCAGCAGGTGGCGGGGCACCATGCCGATGAAACGGGAGTCGGCACTGTTGTCGCGGTTATCACCCAAAAAGAAATAGTGGTCTTGCAGCACCTGCATCGGGCCAAAGCTGCGCAAGGCCATGACGTCTGGCATCACTTGCACCATGTGGCCACCGCCGGCCAGCATCTCGCGCATTTGAATGGCGGGCGTAGTCGCCCCGCCTTCGGTGGGCTCGGCCACATTAAAGGCAGCCAAGTACTGCGCAGGCTCGCCATTGAGGTACAGCTTTTCATTGCGCATTTCAATCACATTACCCGGAACCGCCACCAAGCGTTTGATCAAGCGCACGCCGTCTTTGGGCGAAGTGAACGTCACCACGTCGCCGCGCTGGGGCGTCCCTAACTGCGCCAAGATCACATCGGTCAGTGGCAACTTGAAGTTATAGGCCAACCGATCCACCAACACCACATCGCCCTCTAGCAACGTCGGCCGCATGGAGCCTGAGGGGATGGGATTCCAATCGGCAATGGCCAATCGAAATAATCCGAACAAACACATGAACAAGATGAAACCACGGTTGTTTCTGAGCCAAGTTTTCATCACGACTTTTCCTTGATAGGCGAGGCTTGAATATTAATTTAAATAATACTTAAGAAGTCCATTGAGTGCTGGGCGGGTTGAGTTTATTTTCTGGCAGCAACTGCATGACTCTGCCGCCCTACCGCATCCGCTGGCTTGCGGCAACGCTGGTCGCACAGGTGCGCGGTACTTGACGGGAAACTCGCTACAGTGGACGTCCCCTGAGGAGACAAAATGCAAAATGCAACGGTGAAGTCGATGATGCAATGGCTGGGCGCCCTGTGCCTGGTGGCTACGCCCCTGGCCATGGCCCAAGGCCTACCTGGCGGTTGTCCTGAGAAAAACCTGCTGTATTGGCAAGCGTTTCCACCGGGCGGCGAGTCCGATTTATCGGCCCGTCACCAGCAAGTGGTGCTGAAGAAAAAATGCGCGGCCATCGACACCATCATCCAATACAAAGCCGGTGCTGGCGGCGGCTTGATGTGGGGGCAAATGAACAACCTGCCTGGTGACGGCCTGAACGTGGTGGGCATCAATTTGCCGCACATCGTGTTCCAACCTATCGAGGGCGAAGTCCAATACAAAACCACCGACATCACGCCGGTGTACTGGTTCCACTACACGCCTGATGTGCTGGTGGTGCCCGAAAGCAGCCCGATCAAGAACTTTGTCGAGTTCATTGCCGCCGCCAAAAGCGCGCCCGGCAAAATGAACCTGGGGGGCTCCGGCCTGAACTCGGCCAACCATGCAGCGCATGAACGACTCAATGCCGCGTTTGGTATCAAGAGCACCTATGTGCCCTACAAAGGCACGGGCGACATGTCTATGGCCGTGGTCGGCGCACAGATTGATGGCGCCGTGACCTACACGCCATTTGCGATTGCCAACCGCGGCAAAGTCCGCGCCTTGGCCGTGGCCATGGAAAAGCGCCACCCGATGATGCCCAATGTACCCACCTTCCGTGAGTTGGGTGTGGACTGGGTGGACGGCGCTTACCGCGGCATTGGCGTGCCCAAATCCACCTCACCCGAAGCGCGCAAAAAACTCTCCGACATGTGGGCCGCGCTCAACAACGATGCTGAAATGAAAGAGCTGGCCGCCAAGAACGGCTTTGAACTGGTGAACGTCGGAGCCGAGCAAATGGATGCGTTCATGAAGGAGCGCACCGCACTGTACATTGAAGGGGCCAAACGTTTGGGCCTGGGCAAAAAATAAGGAATGCCATTTTGAAAATCACTGAAATCCGCGAATCAACCCGCTCCATCCAAAGCAATATTCGCAACGCCTACATCGACTTTTCCAAAATGAACCTCAGCCTGGTGGCGGTGGTGACCGACGTGATACGTGACGGTCGACCCGTCATTGGCTACGGCTTCAACTCCAATGGCCGCTACGGCCAAGGCCACTTGATGCGCGAGCGCTTCATTCCGCGCATCTTGGAAGCGCCCGCCGACAGCCTACTGGACGAGGCCGGAGACAACCTGGACCCGCACAAAATTTGGGCCACGATGATGACCAACGAAAAGCCTGGCGGTCATGGCGAGCGCTCGGTCGCCGTGGGCACCATGGACATGGCGATTTGGGATGCGGTGGCCAAGATCGCGGGCAAGCCGCTGTACCAACTGCTGGCTGAGCGCTATGGCAACGGCCAAGCCAATCGCAAAGTGTTTGTGTATGCCGCCGGCGGCTACTACTGGCCAGGCAAAGGGCTGACCGGCTTGACCGACGAAATGCAAAGCTATTTGGACCGCGGCTACTCGGTGGTGAAAATGAAAATCGGCGGCGCCAGCCTGAGCGAAGACTGCCAGCGCATTGAAGCGGTGCTGAAAATGCTGGCCCCGGGCCAGCGTTTGGCAGTCGATGCGAACGGTCGTTTCGACTTGCCCACCGCCATTGCCTACGCCAAAGCCTTGGCCGGCTACAACCTGTTTTGGTACGAAGAAGCCGGCGACCCGCTCGACTACGAGCTGCAAGCCGCGCTGGCACCGCACTATGCGCCGGCCATGGCTACCGGTGAAAACCTGTTCTCCATGCAAGACGCACGCAACCTGATCCGCTACGGCGGCATGCGAGCCGACCGCGATTGGCTGCAATTTGATTGCGCGCTGAGCTACGGCCTGGTCGAGTACCTGCGCACGCTGGACATGCTGAAAGACTACGGCTGGTCGTCGAGCCGCTGCATCCCACACGGCGGGCACCAAATGTCATTGGCGATTGCGGCCGGCCTAGGGCTGGGCGGCAACGAGAGCTACCCCGATCTGTTCCAGCCTTACGGCGGCTTCCCTGACGGGGTGAAAGTGAACAACGGTTACGTGGAACTGCCCGAGTTACCCGGCATCGGCTTTGAAGGCAAAGCCGACCTGTATGCCGAGATGAAACGACTGGCCAACTGAGCCTGAAAGCGGCAGGGGTCAGTTGCGGCCCTCCGCTTACTCAAGGCTCTAGGTGGATTCCTTTTTCGCGAATCAATCGCGCCCAGCGCGCTTGCTCGCGCTGCGCGTATTTGGCCACTTCTTCGGAAGGTCCAGGAATGAGTTCAAGCGCCAGCCCATCGAAACGCGCTTTCATATCGGGTTGCGCCAAAATCTTGGTCACTTCAGCATTTAAACGCGCCACGATGGCAGCGGGTGTGGCCTTGGGCGTCACCATGGCAAACCAAATACCCGCTTCGTAACCCGGATAACCCGATCCCGCAATGGTCGGCACATTGGGCAGCAAAGCCAAGCGGTTGGTGCCGGTCAAAGCCAGTGCGCGCAATTTGCCAGACTGGATGTGCGGGTTCGAAGTCAAAACCACATCGAACATCACCTGAACCTGGTTGCCCAACAAGGCCGTGAGTGCCGGCGCGCTGCCGTTATAGGGCACATGCGTCATTTCAATGCCCGTGGCCACCTTGAACAACTCGCCAGCGAGATGCAGCGGATTGCCATTGCCCACTGAAGCAAAATTGAGCGCATCCGGGCGGCGCTTGGCCAACTCGACAAACTCCTTCACATTCGTGACGGGCAGGCTGGCGGGAACCACCATCACCAAAGGGGATGCCGCCAACATGCTCACGCCCGCAAAATCGGCAGCGGGGTCATAGGGAAGCTTGCTGTAAAGCAGCGGATTGACCGCCAGACTGGCGGAGCTGCCCATGAACAGGGTGTAGCCGTCGGGGGCCGCTTTGGCCACGGCCTCGGCACCGATGATGGTGTTGCCTCCCGGTTTGTTTTCCACCACCACCGCTTGCCCCAAAGCCCGGCCCAAGGGCTCGGCAATGGCGCGAGCCAATTGATCGGTGGAGCCCCCTGCAGCATAGGGCACCACGAGTTTCAAAGGCTTGCTGGGGTAGGTCTGAGCCCAGGCCGACAGACTGGTGAAGATCGCCAAGATCGTGACCCCATCCAAGGCACGCTTTGTCCATTTGTTCATGCTGATCCTTAAAGTTCATCAAACCCCACGTAGCGCACAAAGTTGGCAGGGTCTCCAGGCACGTACTGAGCGCTATTGGCGACCAACAGGTCGTCCGGTTTGACCATGCTAATGCAGATCATGCTGTTTTGTAACGCGCCGAGTGACGAGGTCACGCCATCGCGCTGGATGCGGCGGACCACGGCCCCATGGTCTCAAGGCTTCATGCGGCAAATCCTGGTTTCAAAGCCTGCCGCAAATGATCCACCAGCGCCGTGACCGCCCGCGGCACATGGAGTGCGTAGGGTCGGATGGCGTAAATGGTTTCGGCAAAACCGCCCACAGGCTTCCAATCTGGCAACACATTCACGAGTTGGCCTTTGCGCAAGGCCGCTTGCGCGCTGAAGTCGGGCATGAGGGCGATGCCCGCGCCGGTGAGCGCGGCTTCGCGCAGGGCTTCGCTGTTGTTGGCGGCAAAGTTGCCTGCCACGGGCACGGTGATGCGCTCGCTGTCTTTTGCGGAATGCCGGGGCTCCAAGGTCCATGCGGGAGCGTCATGAGAGCGCGGGTAATGCAGGCAGTTGTGCGTTTGCAAATCGGCCGGAGTGCGGGGCTCACCACGGCGGCGCAAATAGGCGCGACTGGCCACCAACACCGACTCGGTGCCACATAATGCCCAGGCCACATGGGTATCGGGCGGGTGGGCGGTATGGCGGATGGCCAAGTCATAACCTTCTGTGGCTAAGGCGCTGAGGCGGTCTGACAGATCCAGTTCCAGCCGGACTTCGGGATAGTTTTTCAGAAAGTCGGCCAACAGCGGCACCAGTTGTTGCCGCGCCAGCGCCACCGGGGCCGTCATCCGTATCAAGCCGCTGGGTTGCCCGGCCAAGTCGCGCACTTGCGCAAAACTCTGCTCAATCTGCTCAAACGATGCGCGGGTGTCGTCCACCAACCTTTGCCCCGCCTCGGTCAGGCGCAGGCTGCGCGTGGTGCGCAGCACCAGCGTGACTTTGGCCGCGCGTTCCAACTCGGCAATGCGCTGGCTCATGGCGGCCTTGCTCACCCCCAAACGCGTGGCGGCGGCGGTGTAACTGCCTTGCTGCGCCAGCACGCTGAGCCAGTGCAAGGGGGTCCACAGGGCATTGATTTTTTGCTGTTCCATGTGTCTATTGTTCACTATTTTGAACAATCAATTCAATCCTGAGGGGCTTGTGGCGAACGACGTCGATGCCTAAACTGCATACAAACCTTCCACCTTGCGGCAATTCGCGCGCAGGCTTAACTGCTTCAGGAGCACCCCATGAGCGTTTCCCACATCGACCACTACTTTGGTGGCCAGCGCGCCGCAGGCACTTCGGGCCGCAGCCAGAGCGTGACCAATCCCGCCACCGGCGCCGTCACCGGCCAAGTGGCCCTGGCCAACAGTGCCGAGGTGGCGCAAGCCGTGGCCGCGGCGCAAGCCGCCTTTCCCGCTTGGGCCGACACGCCGCCACTGCGCCGCGCCCGCGTGATGTTCAAGTTCCTGGAACTGCTCAATTTGCACAAAGATGAATTGGCGCACATCATCACCGCCGAGCACGGCAAGGTATTCACCGACGCACAAGGCGAGGTGTCGCGGGGCATCGACATCGTGGAATTTGCCACCGGCATTCCGCAACTGCTCAAGGGCGACTACACCGAGCAAGTCTCGACGGGCATCGACAACTGGACCATGCGCCAGCCTTTGGGCGTGGTGGCCGGCATCACGCCGTTCAACTTTCCGGTCATGGTGCCCATGTGGATGTTCCCGGTCGCCATTGCAGCGGGCAACACCTTCATTTTGAAGCCCAGCCCGACCGATCCAACTGCGGCACTGTTCATGGCCGACTTGCTGAAAAAAGCCGGCTTGCCTGACGGTGTGTTCAACGTGGTGCAAGGCGATAAGGAAGCCGTGGACGCGTTGCTGGAGCACCCTGATGTCAAAGCCATCAGCTTTGTCGGCTCCACACCGATTGCCAACTACATCTACGAAACCGGCGCCCACCACGGCAAGCGCGTACAAGCCCTGGGCGGCGCGAAAAACCACCTGGTCGTGATGCCCGATGCCGACATCGACCAAACCGTGGACGCCTTGATTGGCGCGGGCTACGGCTCGGCCGGCGAACGCTGCATGGCCATCAGCGTAGCCGTTCTGGTCGGTGATGTCGCCGACAAAATCATCCCCAAGCTGCTAGAGCGCACCAAGGCACTGCAAGTGCTGAATGGCGAAAACCTGGCCGCAGAAATGGGCCCCATCGTGACCGATGCGGCACGTCAACGCATCAAGGGCTACATCGACGCGGGCGTGGCCGAAGGCGCACAGCTGCTGGTCGATGGCCGCGAGTTTGATGGCGCCAAAGCCGGTGCCGGTTGTGAGCAGGGTTTCTGGATGGGCGGCACGCTGTTTGACCACGTGACCACTGACATGAAGATTTACAAAGAAGAAATTTTTGGGCCCGTGTTGTCTTGCGTGCGTGTGCCCGACTTCGGCACGGCGGTGCAGATCATCAACGACCACGAGTTTGGCAACGGCGTTTCCTGCTTCACCCGCGACGGCAACGTGGCGCGCGAGTTCTCGCGCCGCATCCAGGTGGGCATGGTCGGCATCAACGTGCCGATCCCGGTGCCCATGGCCTGGCACGGCTTTGGCGGTTGGAAGCGTTCGCTGTTTGGCGACATGCACGCCTACGGCGAAGAAGGCGTGCGCTTTTACACCAAGCAAAAGTCCATCATGCAGCGCTGGCCGGAGAGCATTGGCAAAGGCGCTGAATTTGTGATGCCGACGGCCAAGTAAGTTTGACCGCTCTCGCTTCTGACACACTCGGGCTCATGAACGAAAACACCTTTGACTACATCATCGTGGGCGGCGGCACAGCGGGCAGCCTGCTCGCCAACCGTTTGTCGGCTGACGCCAGCAAGCGTGTGCTGCTGATTGAAGCGGGCAAAAAAGACGATTATCACTGGGTGCATATTCCCGTCGGGTATCTGTATTGCATTGGCAATCCGCGCACCGACTGGATGTACGAAACCGAGCCCGCAGCGGGCTTGAATGGCCGAAGCCTGCGCTACCCGCGTGGCAAGGTGCTCGGCGGGTGCTCCAGCATCAACGGCATGATTTACATGCGCGGCCAGTCCCGCGACTACGACCAGTGGGCGCAGATCACAGGCGACGAGGCTTGGCGCTGGGACCAGTCCTTGCCCTATTTTCAGCTGCACGAGGACCATTACAAAGGCGCCAATGCCTTCCATGGCGCCAAAGGCACGCGTCCGAGTTTGATGGCCGCCGATGCAGCCGCAGGCAGTTACATCCACACCCTCAAAGGCCGGCTAGCCGGAGGTGAATGGCGCATTGAAAAGCAGCGCCTTCAATGGGACGTACTGGACGCTTTTGCCCAAGCCGCGCAAGAAGCGGGCATTCCCGCTACCGACGACTTCAATCGCGGCAACAACGAAGGCGTGAGCTACTTTGAAGTCAACCAAAAAGCCGGCTGGCGTTGGAACACCGCCAAAGCCTTCTTGCGCCCCACCTGTTATGCCCGCCCCAACTTTGAGTTGTGGAGCAAAGCCCAGGTGGCCAAACTGGTGATTGAGATGCAGCCCGACGGCAGCAAGCGCTGCACCGGCGCCCAGGTCTGGACAGGTCAGGAAATGGTCACGGTGCACGCCACGCGCGAAGTGATCTTGAGCGCCGGCAGCATCGGCTCCGCGCAAATTTTGCAACTCTCGGGCATTGGCCCGGCGGCTTTGTTGCACGACAACATCGTGCCCGTGGTGCACGAGCTGCCCGGCGTGGGCGCGAACCTGCAAGACCATTTGCAAATTCGCTCGGTCTATAAAGTTAAAGGCGCCAAAACCCTCAACACCATGGCCAACAGCCTGTGGGGCAAAGCCCTGATCGGGCTGGAATACGCCCTCAAACGCACCGGTCCCATGAGCATGGCCCCCAGTCAGTTGGGCGCCTTCACCAAGAGTGATCCGTCGCAGCCGCATGCCAACATCCAGTACCACGTGCAACCGCTGAGCTTGGATGCGTTTGGCGAGCCACTGCACAGCTTTCCAGCTATCACCGCCAGCGTGTGCAACCTGAACCCCACCAGCCGTGGCTCGGTGAACATCAAGAGTAACCGCTTTGAAGATGCGCCAGCCATCGCGCCTAACTATTTGTCTACCGACGAGGACCGCAAAGTGGCGGCTGACAGTTTGCGTGTGACGCGGCGCATCATGGACCAACCGGCCATGAAACCCTTCCAGCCCGAAGAGTTCAAACCCGGCGTTCAATACCAAAGCGATGAAGAACTGGCCAAACTGGCCGGTGACATTGCCAGCACCATCTTTCACCCTGTGGGCACGACCCGCATGGGCCGCGATGACGACCCGATGGCGGTGGTGGACAGCCGCTTGCGGGTGCGCGGCATTGCCGGTTTGCGCGTGGTGGATGCGGGTGTGATGCCCACCATCACCAGCGGCAACACCAACAGCCCCACGCTGATGATGGCCGAGAAAGCCGCCTACTGGATCGCCACCGACGCCGCTCGCTAAGCCTTCACAAGGGGCTAAAAGCGTTACTGCGTATTAAATTGGTTTTAATTTTCATCAGGATATACCCGAATCGCGGGAAATCCCTGATGAAATGCACCATCGCGGGGCATTACATTCACTCTACTCGATGACGGGCTTCGGCAACGTCACCACGAGGGACCGAGGAGACACCCGAGAACTCGAACTATCTACAGACATCGAATAACGATGCAGACTTTATCAACGCCGCTTTTGCGGCGTTTTTTTTGTCCCGCGTTTTGGCGGCGATCGATTTCACCTCGATGCGACAATCCCCGCATGGAATTACTGATTGTTTCGCTGGCCTCGCTGTTGGCCGGCTTGGTGGACTCGATCGTCGGCGGTGGTGGCCTGATTTTGATCCCCGCACTGTTTGCCACCTTCCCGTCCGCAGCGCCGGTGACCTTGCTGGGCACCAACAAAAGCGCCTCGGTATGGGGCACAGCTTTCGCCACGCTGCAATACAGCCGCAAGGTGCACATGCAGTGGCATGCGCTGCTACCGGCGGCCACCGCCGGGGTGATCGGCTCCCTTAGCGGCGCTTGGGCTGTGCAGCTGATCGATCCCTCTATTTTCCGTAAAGCACTGCCTTTTTTATTGATCTTGCTGCTCGGCTACACACTGGCCAAAAAGGATCTGGGCCGCCACCATGTCCCCCGTTTCAGCGCGCGGCATGCGGCTTGGGCTGGTGCGGCCATTGGCCTGGTGATTGGGTTTTACGATGGATTTTTTGGTCCCGGCACCGGCAGTTTTTTGGTCTTTGCTTTTGTGCGCATCATGGGCTACGACTTTTTAAATGCCTCGGCTTCGGCCAAACTGATCAACACCGCCACCAACTTTTCGGCGCTGGTGCTGTTTGCGATTCAAGGCCAGGTCTGGTGGCATTTGGCCTTGGCCATGGCGCTGGCCAATATTGTGGGCAGTCTGATCGGCACCCGCTTGGCGCTGAAACACGGCGCCGGGTTTGTACGCATCGTCTTCATCTGCGTGGTGGCCTTGCTGATTGTGAAAACCAGTTACGACACCTGGTTCAAGATTTGAATCGGCGGGCCAGGACGGCCGGAAAGCGAGTTTGCCCGGCGTACTGCGCCAGGGCCACGCCCAACAAAATTACCCCAGCACCGGCGATCTTGATCCAGCTGTAATGCTCACCCGACAAAGCCCAGGCAAACAAACCGGCCATGGGCGGCATCAGGTACATCAAGGGCGCGGTGCGCGCCACGCCCCGCACTTGGTTGATCCAACCCCAGGCCAACCAGCCAAAGAAAGCTGAAACCAACACCGACCACAGCACACCGAACCAGTCCCACGCATCCAGCACGCCCCAGGGCACGTCCAGCCCAAAGGGTACCGTCACGATCAACAAGGGCAAGCCACCCAGCAAGGTGGCGTAACCCATGGTCAGCACCGGGCCATGGCGCTCCATCACCGGTTTGGCGGCCACCGTGTAATAAGAGAACAGGCTGGAGGCGATCAGCAACACCACATCGCCACCGCCCGCGCGCCAGTGTCCCCCCAGCAGTTTGTCTGACATAAATAGCAGCACCCCCACCAAGGCAATCGCCACACCGCCGATCTGCGCGCCCTTTAAGCGTTCCACACCTTTGAAGCGCAGGATCAGCAAGGTAAAAACCGGACCGCACGCCAAGATCACGGCGCTGGAAAACGCGGTCGACCAATGGATGCCGAAGGTGACCAGCCCCACATGCAAAGAGTGACCCACAAAACCCAGCCCCGCCATTTGCATCAAGTCCTTGCGCGGCAACGGCGGCAGCCATCGGCCACAGCGCCAACGCATCAACACCAGCGCACTCACCGGCATCAAGATGTAGCGCGCCAGCAAAAAGCCCGATGGCGAAATCAAATTAAAAAGGTATTTTTGCAGCGTGAAGTTGCCGCCCCAGATGACGATCAAGCCCAGGGCCACGAACAGGGTCAAACGATCGTGAGGGTGCGGGGGGCGATGAGGCATGCCCCATTGTCGCGTGATCGGCCCTGCGGGCCTGTCACCAGGGCTGCAAGTCCAAGCCGTCAACCCCATGCACCGGCACACGGGAAGACAAGGCGCACAACAGCTCATAACCCACCGTGCCTGCAGCTTGCGCCACTTCGTCAATGCTCAGCACCTGCCCGTTGGCCGCATAACCCCACAGGGTCACGGTGCTGCCCACACCGGCTTCGGCCAAGTCACTCAAGTCCACCACCAGCATGTCCATGCTGACCCGGCCCAGCGTGCGACTGCGCACCCCGTCGACCAGCACCGGCGTACCAGTGGGGCACAGACGGGGATAACCATCGGCATAACCGCAAGCCACCACGCCCACGCGCATCGCTCGATCGGCGACAAACTGCGAGCCGTAGCCCACGCTGTCGCCGGGCTGCAAAGGCTGCACGGCCATGACGCGGGCGTTCAGGCTCATGGCCGCTTGCAAATCCCATTGCGCAGCGTCGTGCTCAGGGAAATCGGGGGCACTGCCGTACAGCGCAATACCGGGGCGAATCCAGTCGGCCTTGACCGCTGGCTGGTCGGCATGGCGCAAGGCCGCTGCGCTGTTGCACAGGCTGCGCTCACCGGGCAAATCGCGGGTGGCCAATTCAAAGCGGGCCATTTGTGCGGCAATGCCCTTGGGGCCATCGGCGTCGCTGAAATGGGTGATGAGCGAGATCTCGTCCACCTGGGGCAAGGCATTCAGCCGCGTCCAGGCCGAGCGGTAGCGCTGCGGTGAAAACCCCAGGCGGTTCATACCCGAATTCATTTTGAGAAACACGCGGTGCGGCTCGTGCGTTTTGTGCAGGGCCAGCATATCAATCTGCTCATCACAATGCACCGTGTGCCACAGGTGCAAGCGCGAGCACAGCTCCAAGTCGCGCGCTTCAAACACCCCTTCGAGCAACAAGATCGGTCCGCGCCAGCCCAACGCACGCACCTGCTCGGCCTCCTTCAAGTCCAACAGGGCAAAGCCATCGGCACCGCGCAGGCCCTCGAACACCTGCTCAATGCCGTGACCATAGGCATTGGCCTTGACCACGGCCCAAACCTGGGCATCGGGCGCGGCCAAACGGGTGCGTGCCAGGTTGTGGCGCAAAGCGCTGGTGTGGATCGTGGCCTGTATCGGTCTGGGCATGGGCTAAGCAGTCGGGCCCAAGATGGACCCCAGGGTTCAAAACAACCGTCATTGTGGCACTGCAGCGCCGTGATATAACCCTTTCAACTCATTTGTTATCTACCCGTTCAGACTTTGGCGTGGCTCTGTGGCCTGCCCTCTCACCACAGGATTTCATGAAGCGCGGTTTCTTCACCATCATGGCGGCCCAGTTCTTCAGCTCGTTGGCCGACAACGCGCTGTTTGTTGCCGCCGTCGAACTGATCCGCACCAGCGGTGGCGCCGAATGGCAACGCGCCGCTTTGGTGCCCATGTTCGCCTTGTTTTACGTGGTGCTGGCGCCCTTTGTGGGCGCCTTTGCCGACTCGCGCCCCAAAGGCCAAGTCATGTTCATCAGCAACGCCATCAAGGTGGTGGGTTGTCTAATGATGCTGTTTGGCACCCACCCGTTGCTGTCTTATGCGATTGTGGGCTTGGGCGCCGCCGCCTATTCGCCCGCCAAATACGGCATCTTGACCGAGTTGTTGCCGCCTTCGCAATTGGTCAAAGCCAATGGCTGGATCGAAGGCCTGACCATCGCCTCCATCATTTTGGGCGTGCTGGTGGGCGGCCAATTGGTGGGCGCCCATGCGACCGACATGCTGCTGGGGCTGGATTTCCCCTTCATTGACACCGGCATTGACACCGCCCCCGAAGCCGCGATTGCTCTGCTGATTCTGGTCTACGCCTTGGCCGCTTGGTTCAACACCCGCATTCCCCACACCGACGCCGTGATGCGTCCGTTACCGCAAAACCTGGTGGCGCTGTTGCCTGATTTTTGGCATTGCAACACCCGTTTATGGAAAGACCGCCTAGGCCAGATTTCTTTGGCCACCACCACCTTGTTCTGGGGCGTGTCGGGCAATCTGCGCTACATCGTGCTGGCCTGGAGCGCTGCGGCCCTGGGCTACAGCACCACCCAGGCCTCCAGCCTGGTGGGCGTGGTGGCGATTGGCACGGCGGTGGGCGCCGTGGTGGCCTCGGTGCGCATGAAGCTGCACCAAGCCACACGCGTCATCCCGCTGGGCATCGCCATGGGTCTGTTGGTGGTGGCCATGAACTTCATCACCAACGTCTGGGCGGCCGCGCCGTTTTTGATTTTGCTGGGCGCGATTGGCGGCTTTTTAGTGGTGCCCATGAACGCTTTGCTGCAACACCGGGGCCACAACCTGATGGGCGCGGGCCGCTCCATTGCGGTGCAAAACTTCAACGAACAAGCGTGTATTTTGGCTTTGGGGGGCTTTTACAGCCTGTCCACGGGTCTGGGCCTGTCGGCCTTTGGCGCCATCACCGCTTTCGGGCTGTTGGTGGCCAGCGTCATGTGGGTGATTCAAAAATGGCATGCGCACAACTGTGTGGCGCACAAAGAGGTGGTGGACCACCTGATCAGCCTGGCGAAAAACGACCAGATGCACGGCTGAGCCTCACGGCCACGCACGACGCCATAATGACCCTGCATGCATAAAGGCCCACAAGGCCAAGGCCTGGCTGTTGCAGCGCTGCTGCTCAACGCCTTGGTTTGGGGCGTCTCGTGGTGGCCCTTCCAAGCCCTGCAAGCACTGGGCCTGCATCCGCTGTGGGCGACTGCGCTGGTCTATGGATTTTCATTGTTGGTGGTCTGGGCGCTGCGGCCGCAAGCCACACGCGGCTGGCGCCAACACCCCTGGTTGTGGCTGCTGATCTTGGCGTCGGGTCTGACCAATGTGGGCTTTAACTGGGCCGTCACCATTGGCGATGTGGTCCGCGTGGTGCTGCTGTTTTACCTGATGCCCGCGTGGTCGATTTTGATTGCCTGGTGGCTGCTGGGGGAAAAACCCACGCGCAGGGCCGGCGTGCGACTGGTGCTGGCTTTGGCGGGTGTGGCCATTGTGCTGAAAAAACCCGACACCCCTTGGCCCATACCCGAATCCACCGCCGATGCCTTGGCCTTGATGGGCGGCTTTTGTTTTGCCCTGACCAACGCGCTGCTGCGCAAGCTGCACGATTCGCCCGAACCCGCACGCATGCTGGCCATGTTTGGTGGTGGCGCCCTCATGGCCACAGTCACCGCCTTGGTCGGGGTGGGCCTGGGCATGATGACGCCGTTCCCGGCCGTCAGTAGCGCTTGGGCACCCCAAGTGCTGGTCTTGTCGCTGGCCTTCCTGGTCGGCAATGTGGCGCTGCAATACGGCGCCGCCAAATTGACGGCGCAAACCACCGCTCTGGTCATGCTGTCGGAAATCGTCTTCGCCAGCCTGTCTGCGGTCTGGCTGGGCAGCGCCCAGCTGAGCGCCAACACCTTGTGGGGCGGCAGTTTGATCGTCTGCGCGGCGCTGCTGTCCATTTGGCCGCAGTCCAAGCCCACTTAAAACCAGGCACACTTGAAGCTCTGAGGCCTGTGCGGGCCTGACACCTGAGGAAATTGAGCATGCGTTCCATTGACGACTTTGAAGCCCTGGCCATTGACGGCCAGCCCGTGGCCCTGTCAGCCTACAAAGGCCAGGTGATGCTGATTGTCAACACCGCCAGCGCCTGCGGCTTCACGCCGCAATTTGCCGGCTTAGAGCAACTGCACCAAAGCTACGCCGCGCAAGGCTTGGTCGTGCTCGGCTTTCCATGCAACCAGTTTGGCAGCCAAGACCCCGGCAGCAACGAAGATATCGGCGCATTTTGCCAACGCAATTACGGCGTGAGTTTCACGATGATGGAAAAGATCAAAGTCAACGGCGACGGCGCCCACCCGCTGTACCAATGGCTCACGGCTGAAGCCCCCGGCATCCTGGGCAGCAAAGCCATCAAATGGAACTTCACCAAGTTTCTGGTCGGCAAAGACGGCCGCGTGATCAAACGCTACGCACCGCAGGACGCGCCCAAAAAGATCGCCCAGGACATTGAGGCGGCGCTGGCGGCATAGCAGGAAGCCCAAGCATTGAATCGCGCAAACTATATTGCACAGATTGAATTAAATTCTTTATTGACATAGACTTAGCAGTCATGTCAATCTCGCAAAAATTTCAGCTCTACGATCATCCATCACAGATGGAGCCCTTGCTGCCGTCAGAGCACCGGATGGCCCCGCTGCTGGAAAGTGCGCATGATCTGATCCGCAAAGCCGATAGGCTTTCGGGCTGGTGCCCCCCTGGCGCGCTGCCCGGACTGCGCAGCTTGTTGCGGTCCATGAACTCGTATTACTCCAACAAGATCGAAGGCCAGCACACCCTGCCACTGGAAATCGAACAGGCCCTTCGTGACGACTTCGCTCAAGACAAGGACAAAGCCCGCAGGCAGCGGCTCGCGTTGGCCCATATGGCCACCGAAGCGCGCCTTGAGGCTCAGTGGTCAAAATGGACGGGCGAGCAAATTTGGTCTGCCCCAACCGTGCAACACATTCATCAAGAATTGTTTTCACGACTGCCCGAAGAAGACCGTACATTGACCCTTGCCAACGAACCACTCACCCTGATACCCGGTGCTTGGCGCAACAGGGAAGTCAGCGTCGGTCGACATGCCGCGCCAGCGGCCAACGCCTTGCAGCTGTTTCTCACGCGCTGGTCCACGTTCTATGGGGGTGTACGGCGCGGTGAAATGCAGGTCTTGGCGATGGCCGCTGCGCACCAGCGATTGGCCTGGATTCACCCCTTTTTGGATGGCAATGGCCGCGTGGCCCGCTTACACAGCCATTTGGTGCTGGGGCACATGGGACTGACCAACGGGCTGTGGTCCCCCCTTCGGGGCTTTACCCGTACACAAGAAACTTATTACCAACGGCTGTCCGCAGCAGATGCGCCCCGCGCAGGCGATCTGGACGGCCGGGGCAACCTGACTGAAGACGGGCTGATCCGCTGGATCGACTATGTGCTGGGCCTGTGCTCGGATCAGGTGGACTTCATGTCCGGCTTGCTGTCGCTCGATGCCATGAAAGACCGCATGGCAGCTTGCCTGACCTATGAACAGGAAGTGATCCGGCAAGGGGTTCGCACCGAAGCCCTGCGTCCACTGCATTACCTGTTTGCATCACAAGCAACGCTGGAGCGCGCCGACTTCAAAGCCATGCTCGGCCTGGGCGACCGACTCGCCTCTGCACAAATCACCGCCCTGCTCAAGCGGGGGCTACTGGAAACCGACTCGCCTTACGGCAAACTGCGCCTGGGCGTGCCGCAACACGCGCTGCGTTTTTACTTTCCTAACTTGTGGCCAGAGGCTGAGTCGCCGTCCTGAAGAACTTCAAAACAGTGCAGATTGCGCGAGGCTTTGTCCGTCAGAATTCTGATTGCCCAGTTGATCGGTCTTTTGCTCGGCACACCCTTCAAGCCCCATCGCTGATGCAATCCGCCGAAAGTCAACTTCGCCGATCCCGACCTGTCCGAATCGGAACGCCGCGCCCCAGTGGGTTTTGTCGGCGATGAAATCCAATTGCGCAATCAGCGGTTTGATGGGCGCGATCTGCACGGGCAGGTAGTCCACATCGATGCGCCATGGCACAAAAACCCGGCACGTCATCAGCCGTCATGTCGTGGTCATAGACCTCGCCGCGGCTGATGAAGCGGATGGCTGTGAATACCCCAGCTACGTGCTCATTTTGATTTGTGAACATGACGCTCTTTCGATCCCCCATGATTAGAAATCGAAGCTTGAACGTGCCATGACCGGCGACTTGTACTTTGTTGAGGTTTCCGCTTGCCCATCGAGTGTCGCGCGTGCCCTGGCAAAGCACTCACCCCCCTCGGGTAGGACCGTTCCCGTCTGGGCCGACTGTGTCCAAATGTGGCTTTTCACCTCGACGGCGTTGGGATCATCGAAGCAACCACGGGAGACGGCCCGCATGTCCGGCCAGCGTTCAAAAGTGAGCGACACGGTGGTGCCACATTGGGTGCAGAAGTGAACGAAGACCTTCTTCTGGCTGCCATCTGAGATGTGCGCGTAGCAACTCATCTGTCCGTCATTGAACACGACGGCGTCCTTCTGGAATAGGGACTCAGCGTAATAAGAAGATCCCGTCATGCGTTGACAAAACGTGCAGTGACACACCAGCGTGCGCAGGGGTGCTTGGTTTGTCCTGAACCTCACCTTGCCACAGAGGCAGCCACCTTCGAGCGCGTGGGTCATGGTCAGGCTGGTTAACGGACACACAAAGCCTCGTCCACCATCTCCACCCAATGCCTGACCGGCAGGCCGCTACCGCTTTGCAAATGGGTGATGCAGCCGATGTTGGCGCTGAGCACCCCTTGCGGATGCAAAGCGGTCAGGTGGCCGAGTTTGCGGTCGCGCAGCTGTTTGGACAGCGCGGGGTTCAGCACGCTGTAGGTGCCGGCCGAGCCGCAGCACAGGTGCGATTCACTGGCTGCCACCTCAATCTGAAAGCCCAACTCGATCAGGTGTTGTTCCACACCGCCTTTGAGTTGCTGGCCGTGTTGCAGCGTACAAGGCGGGTGGTAGGCCTGCAGGCCGGCGGCCTCTAAGGATTCGGGGGTCAGTTTTGCTTGCAGCAGCGGCACCAGGTCAGGCAGGAGTTCGCTCAGGTCTTTGGTGAGCGCGCCGATGCGTTGGGCCTTCTGTGCGTACACCGGATCGTCTTTCAGCACGTGGCCGTAGTCTTTGACCATCACGCCGCAGCCTGAGGCGTTCATGACGATGGCTTCAACTTCGCCACTTTCGACCAGCGGCCACCAGGCGTCGATGTTGATGCGCATGTGGTCTTTGCCGCCTTCGTGGTCGTTCAGGTGGAACTTGACCGCGCCGCAGCAACCGGCCTCCGGCGCGATCACGGTCTGGATGCCACAGGAATCGAGCACGCGTGCGGTGGCGCTGTTGATGTTGGGGCTCATGCTCGGCTGCACACAACCGGCCAGCATCAGCACCTTGCGGGCATGGGTTTGCGTGGGCCAAGCACCGGCGTCTTGCGGCGCCGGCACTTTGCTTTTCAGACTGGCGGGCAGCAGGCCGCGCACCATCTGGCCCATCTTCATGGCGGGTGCAAACAGGGGCGAGGGCAGGCCCTCTTTCAAAGCCCAGCGCACCAGCTTTTCGCCCATGGGGCGCTCGACCTTGGCGTCCACCAGCTTGCGGCCAATGTCCAGCAAGTGGCCGTACTGCACGCCGCTGGGGCAGGTGCTTTCGCAATTGCGGCAGGTCAGGCAACGGTCCAGATGCAGCTGGGTTTTGCGGGTGGGTTCGGCGCCTTCGAGCACCTGCTTCATCAGGTAGATGCGGCCGCGCGGGCCGTCAAGCTCGTCGCCCAGCAATTGGTAAGTCGGGCAGGTGGCGGTGCAAAAGCCGCAGTGCACACACTTGCGCAAAATGGCTTCAGCCTCCTGGCCTTCGGCGGTGTTCTGGTATTCGGGAGCGAGATGGGTTTGCATAGGTGTGTCGTCCCAGAATCAGAACGCGTACAGGCGGCCCGTGGCGAAAACGCCTTTTGGGTCGAACTGTTGCTGAAGTTGCTTTTGAATGCGTTGCTGCACCGCCGCCAAGGGCGTGTTCACGCCAACGGCTTTGTCCAACTCGGCATGGGCAGCACTGGCACGGAACAAAGTCGCGTGGCCGCCGACCGATTGCGCCAATTCCCGCAGCGCCACAGCAGCCGAAGCGGGCGCCCACAGCCAGCGCTGTGCACCTTGCCACTCGATGTACTGCGAAGGATGGTCCAACCCGGGCAAATCCAGCACCGGTGCGGTTTGCGGCAGTGACAGGCGCCACAAGCAAGCCTCAGCACTGGGTGGGGTGAAAAATTGCAAGGCTTGCTCGGCGCTGGCCTGCCAATCTTGTGCGGCTTCGGTGTTGTCCATTTGCTGCACTTGCGCGCCCAGGGCCAGGGCATCGGCACTCATCGTGTTCAAAGCCGATTGCACCGCGGCCACCGCGCCACGCAGGCGCACAAACATATAGTCGGCCACGGGCTGGGCTGTGGCGTCGCGCACCCAAGCGCTGGCATTCAAGGGCAAGGGCTGGCCGCCCCAGCGGTGCAGCAAGTCGAGCGCGGCGCCTTGGGCCAAGCCGGCGCACATCAGCGTCGCCTCGGCGGGGGCCACGGGCAACACCTTCAAACTCACTTCGGTGATCAAGCCCAAGGTGCCCCAGCTGCCCGCCATCAAGCGGCTGACGTCGTAGCCGGCCACGTTTTTCATGACCTGACCGCCAAAGGTCAGGTGCTCGCCTAAACCGTTGATGAAGCGTGCGCCCAAAATGAAATCGCGCACCGCACCGGCCGTGGCGCGGGCCGGACCGCTGAAGCCCGCGGCCACCATGCCGCCTACCGTGGCGGCTTTCGTGTCACCTTCGCCAAAATGCGGTGGCTCAAAGGCCAGGCACTGGCCTTGGTCAGCCAAGGCCGCTTCCAGCTCGGCCAGCGGTGTGCCGCAGCGCACCGTGACCACCAGCTCGCTGGGTTCATAACTGACGATGCCGCGGTAAGCCCGCGTGTCGAGCACCTGACCGGTGAGGCTTTGGCCCCAAAAGTCTTTCGTTCCACCGCCGCGCAGGCGCAAAGTAGCGCCTTGGGCAGCGGCGTTGCGCACGGCATCGATGAGGGAGTTGAGTTCAGCGTCCATGGTCAACATGGTAACGCCCACACCCGAGAAAGGGCGTGAATTTTTTGAACGCTCACCCTGTGAAAAATTCGGTACGGATTCAGGGCCGGAAGAAATTCACCGGCAAACCCGGCACGTCCACGCGCAGGGCGAAAATGCACCCAGACAAAGGCATGGCGGCCAACTCGGCCTCACTGCGGCCATGGCGCGAGGTGGTGATGAACAGGGTTTTCAGGTCCTCGCCACCAAAACAAGGCATGGTGGGGCATTGCACCGGGGTTTCAATCACCGCCAACACCTCGCCCTGGGGCGAGAATTTGACGAGGCGATGGCCCTCGTACATGGCGCTGTAGTAATTGCCTTGTGCGTCCACCGTGGCGCCATCAGGCCTACCGCCATAGACCAAGCCAGAGGTGTTGCCCCAGGTCCAGCCGGACGGTTTGAGGGCGGCTTGGTGAAAACCCCGCTCGCCCGACAAGGTGCTGCTGGCCGCGTCCCAGTCCCACGCGCGGATGCGGTGGCTGCCGGTGTCGGACCAGTACAGCGTTTTGCCGTCTGGCGACCAAGCCAACCCATTGGCCACGGTGGCCTGGTCCATCATGGCTTGCAAGGTTTTGCCCTGCAAACGGTACAGCACGCCCGCAGCTTGGTCACGTGGCTCGTACATGGTGCCGGCCCAAAAGTGACCTTGCGC
This sequence comes from Comamonadaceae bacterium, assembly GCA_947452785.1. Classification (GTDB taxonomy): domain Bacteria; phylum Pseudomonadota; class Gammaproteobacteria; order Burkholderiales; family Burkholderiaceae_C; genus Limnohabitans_A. The sequence continues at coordinate 26,857 of CANGDZ010000018.1, forward strand.
ATCGCACTTGCCATCGTTAAAGCGCAGGCGCGTGGTGTCGTAGGGCGCAGCCGCGAGCAGCTCCAAAGAGCCGCCCCAGGTGGCGCCCAAATAAATCCCGTCACGCAAAGCCACGATCACGCCGCCACCGGCCATCGGCGCCATGCAGCCGGGCTCTTCAGGCACCGGCCAATACTCGACCGCCCCTTGCGCTTGCGTCAGGTCGCTGACTTTGACCCGTGCCAGCCTGCGGCCCGGGATATCGACCCAATACAGCCGCTGCTCGAGCGGGTGCCAAAAAGGCGACTCGCTCAAGCCATCGGCTTGGGTCGTCAGGGCCTGCCAAGAGGAGGGGGGCGGCGTGGGCGCGTGCATACGCAATTACTTCTTGCGGGCTGCCACGGCTTCTTCTGCCTCTTTCACCAAAGCGGGGCCAACCGTGTTTTTCCATTTGTCATACACAGGACGAGTCACTTTGACAAAGGCTTCGCGCTCTTCGGCACTCAAGGAGGTGACCGTCACGCCCATGGCAGCGATGTCTTTGAGCACGGGCTTGTCCGCCTCGACCAAGCCTTTGCGGGCAATGGCGATTTCAGCTTTACCGGCATCAAAGGCGGCCTGCTTGACGATGGCTTGGTCCGCCGGCGTCCATGAGGCCCAAATGTCCTTGTTGACCACAAAGATCAATGGGTCGGCCACATAGCCCCAAGTGGTCACAAACTTCTGTCCCACGGTGTGCATCTTGAGCACGGTAAACAGGAACAAGGGGTTTTCTTGGCCATCCACCGCGCCGCTGGACAGCGCCGGTTGGGCATCGGCCCAGCTCATTTGCGTGGGGTTGGCGCCCATGGCGGTGAACATGTCCGAGTAAATGGGCGAGCCCACAACACGGATTTTCATGCCTTTCAAATCAGCCGGTGACTTGATGGAACGCTTGGAGTTGGTCAACTCGCGAAAACCGTTTTCGCCCCAAGCCAAAGGCACGACGCCGGCTTTGTCCAGGGTGGTGAAAATTTTCTTACCGACCCCGCCTTGCGTCAACGCATCGATGGCGGCGTAATCCGGCATCAAAAAAGGCAGGGAAAACAAGTTCAATTCTTTGACCTGGGGCGACCAGTTGATGGTCGAGCCCACGGCCATGTCGATCACGCCTTGACGCAAGGCGCTGAACTCGCGCGTTTGGTCACCTTGAATCAACGACACACCGGGGTACAGCTTGATGCTGATGCGCCCTTGAGTGCGTTCCTTGACCATATCGGCCCACATCTTGCCGGCTTGGCCCCAAGGCGTGGGCGGACCCAAGACGAGCGACATGCGGTACTCGGACTTGTACTCGGCGGCCACAGCCGGTGCAGTGAAAGCGCTCACGCTGGCGGCCAGGGCCAACAGGCTGAGCAAATGACGACGAAGTTTCATGTGTGTCCTTTTAGAAAAATTTCAAAATCAATAACCCAAATAACGCGGCAACCACAAAGCCAGTTCTGGCCACGCAATCACCGCGAGCATGACCAGGAACATCGAGAACAGCATCCAGCCGACCCAGCGCACGGTTTCTTCCATGCGCACACCGGCAATACGGCAAGACACCATCAGGTTCACCGCCAAAGGCGGGGTGAACTGACCCAAGGCGACCTTGAGCGTCAAGATCACGCCAAACCAGACGGGGTCCCATTTGTAAAACTGCACGATGGGCCACAAGAGCGGCACAAAAATCAAAAAGATCGACACGCCATCGAGGAACATGCCCACCGTGATCAGCAGCAAAATCAGCAGCGCCAGCACCCCATATTCGCCCAACCCCGAGTTGACGATGGCAGTGGTGACCGGATCGATCACGCCCAAGGTCGACAACGAGAAAGCAAAAATACCGGCCAGTGACACCACCAGCAAAATCACCGCCGACAACTCACCCGACTCGCGCAAGATCACAAACAAATCACGGACATGGATGGTGCGGTAAATGACCATGCCCACGAACAAACCATAAAACACCGCCACCACGGCGGCTTCGGTCGGTGTGAACCAACCGGCCCGCATACCGCCCAAAATCAAGATCGGCGCGGCCAAGCCCCAAGTGGCTTCTTTGAAACTTTGCCAAAATTCAGGACGCGGCAAGCTGGCTTCGTACGCACCCATTTTGTGCTTACGGGCCATCCACACGGTCGGCACGATCAGGGCCAGACCGGCCAAAATGCCAGGAATCATGCCGGCCGCAAACAGCGCTGGCACGGAAGCGCCAGGCACCAACACCGAATACACGATGAAGGCCACCGAAGGCGGAATCAAAATATCGGTCGCAGCAGCCGCACCCACCACACTGGCCGAAAACGCCGCCGGGTAGCCCGCACGCGACATGGCGGTGATCATCACTGCGCCCACGGCGGCGGCGTTGGCCGGACCGGAGCCTGAGATGCCGCCCAAAAACATGGCCACCACAATCGCCACCAAGGGCAACATGCCGGGGCCGCGGCCGACGATGGCGACGGCAAAGTTCACCAACCGCAGCGCCACGCCTGAGCGGTCAAAGATGGAGCCCACCAGCACAAACATGGGAATGGCCAGCAAAGGGTACTTGCCCAAGCCGGCGTAGAAGTTTTGCGGCACGGCCAGCAGGCCAAACCACTGCGCATCCGAGTTGGCCAAGGCAATACAAGCGGCACCGGCCAAACCTAAAGCCGCGCCGATGGGCACGCCCAGCAGCATCATGACGAGGAAAGCGACAAACAAAAGCGTCGGAATCATGCTTGACGCCCTCGGCGAATGAACAGCCCCATGGCACGACCGGCAATGGCCACCGACATCACCGGCAACCACACCGTGTACCACCACTGAGGCACGCCAATGCCGGGCGACGTTTCGCCAAACCGATAGTCGTCCCACACCACGCGGGCACTTAAAACCGCAATCAACGCAAACAGCACGAACACCATCAGCGCGCCAAAGCGGGCCAAGGCGCGTTGGCGTTTTTCGGATCCACTGTCGGCAAAATATTCAATGCGGATTTGCCGGTTGCGCGCCACCGAGGCGGAGCCGGCGACCAAGGACAAGACGATCATCAGGAACACAGAGAACTCTTCCGTCCAAGCGAACGATTGGTCGGTGAAATAGCGCACCAGCACGTTGGCAAAGGTGATCAGGGAGAGCAAACCCATGACCACGACGGTCAACCAGTCTTCAATTTTCAAAGGAATGCGCGCGCCCTCATCGTCTTCAACAGCAAGGGACTCGGCAAGGGACTCGGCAACTGAGGCGGGATCGTGGGGTTGTGACATGGGCGACCAAAGCAATCTGCAACGTTTCACTTTAACATGCGGGCCCAACAAAAAAGCCCGCGCACTTGCGTGCAGCGGGCTGAAGGGAGTGGTGGCGTTCAAGCCACCTTTGCAAGGAGAAAGGGATTACCCGTGGTACGCGGTCTCACCGTGTGAGGAGATGTCCAAGCCTTCGCGCTCTTCTTCTTCCGTGACACGCAGACCAATGGTCAAGTCCACCAGCTTGAAAGAAACCAAAGACACTACACCTGACCACACGATGGTGACCATGATGGCTTTGGCCTGGATCCACACTTGAGAAGCGATGGAGAAATCTGCCGAAGTGATCATGGTGGCTGTGACCCAGTCACCCATGGCGCTAGGGCCGCCCAGGCTAGGCGAGCTGAACACGCCGGTCAGCAAGGCGCCGACGATACCGCCCACGCCGTGCACACCGAACACGTCCAAGGAGTCGTCTGCGCCCAGCATTTTCTTCAGGCCGTTCACACCCCACAAGCAAGCGAAACCAGCGATCAAACCAATGATCAAGCCACCACCGATGCCCACGTTGCCCGCTGCTGGCGTGATCGCCACCAGACCGGCCACAGCACCCGAAGCAGCGCCCAGCATCGAAGCCTTGCCACGCATCAGCGCTTCACCCACACACCAAGACAACACAGCGGCTGCCGTTGCGAGCAAGGTGTTAGCGAAAGCCAGTGCAGCGAAACCGTTGGCTTCCAGCGCAGAGCCTGCGTTGAAACCGAACCAACCCACCCACAACAACGAGGCACCGACCATGGTCAATGTCAGGCTGTGCGGCGCCATGGCTTCACGGCCGTAACCCACGCGCTTGCCGACCATGAAAGCACCCACCAAGCCAGCCACAGCGGCGTTGATGTGCACCACGGTACCGCCAGCGAAATCGAGCGCGCCCCACTGCCAGATCAGACCGGCTTTGCTGTTCATTTCGTCGACCACTTCTTTGGCCGAGTAAGCGTCAGGACCCATCCAGAACCAAACCATGTGCGCAATCGGCAAATAGCTGAAGGTGAACCACAGGACCATGAACATCAACACCGCAGAGAACTTGATGCGCTCGGCAAAGGCGCCGACGATCAGGGCGCAGGTGATGCCTGCAAAGGTGGCTTGGAAACCGGCGAACGTCAGTTCAGGAATCACAACGCCTTTGCTGAAGGTGGCTGCATTGGCAAACGTGCCTGCGGCGTTATCCCAGATGCCCTTCATGAACAGGCGATCCAGACCACCGAAATAGGCGTTGCCTTCGGTGAAAGCCAGGCTGTAGCCGTAGATGAACCACAAGACCGTGATCAACGAGAAGGTGACCATGACTTGCATCAGCACAGACAGCATGTTCTTGCTGCGGACCAAGCCGCCGTAGAACAAGGCCAAGCCAGGAACGACCATCAAAATCACCAAGATGGTGGAGACCATCATCCAGGCCGTGTCGCCCTTGTTAGGCACCAACACAGGTGCAGCTTCGGCCGGAGCGGCAGCTGCCGCAGCAGGCGCGCCAGCGGCGGCAGGGGCTGCTGCAGCGGGCGCCGCGTCAGCTTTGGCTTCGGTCGCAGCCGGCGCCGCAGCGGCAGCAGGCGCGTCGGCGCTGAAGGCAGGCGCTGCAGCCAAGAGGCTGAAGCCCAACGCCAAGGAGGCAAGAAACTTTTTCATTTGAAACTCTCTTTCGGTTGTGTGGTTTACAAGGCTTCGGTGCCGGTCTCGCCGGTACGGATGCGAACCACTTGTTCCAAGTCATACACAAAGATCTTGCCGTCGCCGATCTTGCCGGTGCGGGCACCGGCTTCGATGGCTTCAATGACGCGCTCGACCAGATCGCTGGCCACAGCCGCTTCGATCTTCACTTTGGGCAAAAAGTCGACCACGTACTCGGCGCCGCGGTACAGCTCGGTGTGGCCTTTTTGACGACCAAAGCCTTTGACTTCGGTCACGGTGATACCTTGGACTCCGATACCGGAGAGGGCTTCACGCACCTCGTCCAGCTTGAAGGGTTTGATGATGGCGGTAACCAGTTTCATGGTTGCTCCTTGTGTTGGGTCTGTCTAAATCAGAAGGTGTATTTCACGCCAACCACCAAGCCCGCATCGCCAGTGGCTTTGCCTGCAGGGGTGTAGTAAAAAGATTTTTTGGCATTGGTGCCGATGAGTGCAGCTGAAGCGCTCAAGCCATTGCCCAGGTCTTTACCCAAAGTCAAGGCATAGTCGGTGTAAGTGCCATCAGGTGTCTTGGCAATGTTCTGGTAACCCAGGTGCGGTGTCAAAGAGTAACCTTCGCCCAGATCCAAAGCTGCGCTCAGATCGAGGTAGTAGCTGCCCTTGCTGTCTTTGTTGCCGAACAAGTTAGAAGTTGCGTAAGAATATTTGGCAGTGAACACGCCCATCGTGGCAGCACCGTAAATCTCATTGGTGTTGGCATCAGCAAAGCCTGTCACCTTGCCCAAGGAATTACCTTGGTACTGGTAACGCAAGAAGCCGACGTCGTAAGCCACATCACCAACGGCGCCTTTGTAGCCACCGTAGAGGTCAATTTCAACGTTGCCATCTTTAGCGCCCGCATCTTGAATCCACTTGATGGTGGAACCCCAAGCACCCACATAAAAACCGCTCTTGTCGGAGTAGTCCGCACCACCTTGCAGTGCTGGATTCAAACGGCTTTGCGAAATACCGCGGTAACGGTAGTCAGACACACCGCCCACGTTGAAGGCCAATGTGCTTTCTGGCTCAGCAGGTGCGGCCGTTTGGGCCATGGCGCTTGCAGCAGCACCCAATGTCAAAGCAACCAAAATAGGGGTAACGATTTTTTTCATAAGGACTCCTGGACAAAAAATAATGAAAGGACGATGACATCAAGCATGGAGCATGCCAAGGTTCGCTCTTTATCGGTGCCAACCCCCTATAAGCGTAAATACTGCGTTCTTTTTTCTTCTTTTTATGATCCGATAAAAATTGACGTGCAGATGTTTGTCATTTTGAGCGGCGTGGCCGTCAAAAAACGCACAGGTATGGTGCAAGGAAGGGGGATGAGTCTTTCTTTGGTGCAAAGCGGGCTTTGGTGGGTCTGCAGGCCCCTGCCGTCACTGTCGACTTGCATTTGACCAATGGCTTGTCCAGCTTCACTTTGGTCGGCCTGGCCAATGTGGAAGTGAAGGAAGCCCGCGATCGGGTGCGCAGCGCCTTGCAAAACGCGGGACTGGAGTTTCCCCACATTAAACGCATCACCGTGAACTTGGCCTCAGCCGACCCGCCCAAGGACTCGGGCCGGTTTGATTTGACCATTGCCATGGGCAAATTGGCGGCCAGTGGCCAGGTTGACGAGGCCCAGCTGGCGGGGTTTGAGTTTGCAGGCGAATTGTCTTTGTCTGGCGAATTGCATCCAGTGCGCGGCGCCCTGGCCATGAGCCTGGCACTTCGCCAGTTGAAGGTCCGCACCAAATTAGTGCGATCGTCCAGCAGCGCCGATGAAGCCGCCTTGGTGCACGACGCGCACATTTACCGCGCCCGGCATTTGCTGGACGTGGTGCAGCAGTTTTTGCCGGGGGAGTCCACCGAAGCCATTCGCCTGCGCAGCAGCGCTGCGCGTGAACGCGCCTTGGCGCGCCAAGGCTGCACCAACCAGGCGCTGCAAGGCCAAGCGATTGACGCGCATATGGGCCTGGACAGCACAGCCATCACGTTCTTGAACAAGGTGGCCACGCAGCTAGGCTGGAGCGGGCGTAGCACCCACCGCACGCTGAAAGTGGCGCGCACCATTGCCGACTTGGCCGGCAGCGCCAGCACGCAAACCGCCCATGTGGCCGAGGCGGTACAGTACCGCCGGGCCTTGCAGGCGACATGAGGTCGCGCAGGGTCACCCGATAATCGGTCGATGTCTTTTTCTTTCGGGTCTTTCTCGCCCTCTCACCGCACACCCTCGCTGAGTTCGTTCTCGGGCTGGTTGTCTTTGGGGCAGCTGATCACCTGGGGCAGCGTGTTTTACACCTTTGCGCTGCTGGCGCATCCGATCGAGCTGGCGCTGGGCTTGTCGCGCGCCGAGTCGTCGTTTGCCTTCAGCCTGGCTTTGCTGTGCGAAGGCCTGATGGCGTTTTTTGTTGGTCGCTGGATCGACGCTGGTCATGAACGCCGGGTGATGACCGGCGGCTCCATCATCGTGGGCCTGGGCTTGTTGGCGCACAGCCAAATCCACAGTTTGCTTGAGTTCTACTTGGTCTGGGCCTGGCTGGGGCTCGGCCTTTCGGCCACCTTGTACACACCGGCCTTTGCCGTGGTGACGCGGCGCTTTCCCAATGACTTTCGCCGCGGCATCATCATGCTGACTTTTTTGGGCGGTCTGGCCAGCACGGTGTTCATTCCGCTGTCGTCCTGGCTGATCGACAGCTGGGGCTGGCGCGAGGCCTTGGTGGCGTTGGGCTTGATGCAACTGCTTGTGTGCGCGCCCTTGCATGCGCTGCTGCTGCGCGGTGCGCATCGTGCAAGGCACCACAGCGTAGCGCAGACCGGCGCAGCCACGGTGTCGGTGCGGGAGTTTTTAAAACAATCGCCTTTTTGGTTGCTGTCGCTGTTCATGATTTTGATGATGATGGTCACCTCGGCCCTGCCGGTGCACCTGGTGAACTTGCTGCGCGAGTCAGGCTTACCGCCGGCTTGGGTCTTGGCAATCCCTGCGTCAATCGGCGTGATTCAAGTGGTGGGGCGGTGGCTGCTGTTCATGTTTGAGCGGCATCTGGACGTGCACGCCGCCAACCGCTGGATTCCGGTGTTGATTCCGCTGGGCCTGTGCGCCCTGGTGTTCGGCGGCGTCACCGCCCTGCCCGCTTTGTTGTTTGTGCTGCTGTTTGGTTTGGGCAATGGCTTGAACACCATCGTCAAAGGCACGGCCTTTGCCCAGTACGTGAGCCGTGACCATGTGGGACAACTCAATGGCCTGCTCGGCGTGCCCATCGCCTTGGCCCGTGCTGCCGCGCCTTGGGCGCTGGGCCTGTTGTGGAGCGCCGATGGCGGCTATGCAGTGGGGCTGCGCTGGGTGCTGCTGTGCAGCCTGCTCAGCGTGGTGGCTTTGTGGCTGGCACAAGCCCGGGCTTTGCGCTTGCAGGCGCGTTAGGGCTCAGTGGGCCTTGTACCTTGACCCCTGTCTCAGCGGCGGCGCTTGGCAGAGGATCACTGAGCAACTGCGCAAAGCGCGCCAAGTCCACATTGCCGCCACTGATGATCACGCCCACGCGCTGGCCTTGCAGTTGCGGCGCAGCTTGCACCACGGCAGCCAGCGACAGGCACCCTGTGGGTTCGACCACCATCTTCATGCGCTCGGCGTAAAAACGCATGGTCTCGATCAGTTGTGCATCGGTCACAGTATGGATGTCCGCCACTTGGCGGCGAATGATCTCAAAAGTGAGCCCGCCCACCATCGGCGTTTGTGCGCCATCGGCAATGGTTTGGGGCGTGGCAATGCGCACCCGCTCACCCCGGCGCAGCGACTGCTGCACATCGTTACCCGCTTCGGGCTCCACGCCAAACACTTGGCAATGCGGCGCACGCGCCTGGGCCGAGAGCAAACAACCGCTGAGTAACCCGCCGCCGCCTAAACACACGAACAGGCTGTCCAGATCGCCCACCTCGTCAAACAACTCGAGCGCCGCCGTGCCTTGGCCGCACAGCACATCGGCATGGTCAAACGGCGGGATGAAGGTCATGCCGCGCTCGGCGGCCAGGCCTTGGGCCATCGCCATCGCGTCTTCGCTGTAACGGTCATAGCCGACGATCTGCGCGCCATAGCCGCGCGTGGCCGCGAGCTTGGCGGGCGAGGCGTCGTGCGGCATGACGAGGGTGGCCGGCATGCTCAAGATTTGCGCCGACAAGGCGATGGCCTGGGCGTGGTTGCCGGACGAATAGGCCACCACACCAGCCTGGCGCTGCGCCGGGGTAAAGCAAGACAGGGCGTTGAAGCCACCGCGAAATTTGAAAGCGCCCATGCGCTGAAAGTTTTCGCATTTGAAAAAAACCTGCAGCCCCAAGCGCGCATTCAGGCTGCGCGATTGCAGCACTGGCGTACGGTGGGCGTGGCCTTGCAGGCGCTGAGCAGCGGCGAGCACGCCGTCAAAGTTTGGCAAATTTTCAGGCATCCGGGGCTCCCATTCAGTCGTGGCAACAAGCGCTTTGGATTGTGGCATCAGGGCCTTGGCCCAAGCCTCGGGCGCTCAGCCCGAGTTTGCACAGGCCAGCAGCACCGCCTGAACCGGCACAATGCCATTGTCTTGGGTCACGACAAAGGCCGCACGCTGCCCAGGCGCAAGGGCGGCAGCGAGTTTGACGTTTGGGGCTTGGGCCGAAGACCAGGCCGGCACAGGGCCGTACTGGACCACCACATGGTCGTTACGCAGTTGGCGGCCCGCGTGCTCGCCCGCAACGACGCGGGTGTTTTGAGCGTCTTGTAAAACCACCCAATAACCCGCCCAGCGCAGCGGAGCGCCTGCGGCACTGGCGTTGCCCTGTGCACCGATCTGTGGGCTCACCTGCGCAGTCACGGTCTCGCCTTAGCGTTGCAGCACCACCGTGGGTGCACCTCTCACTTTCAATGGCTGCAAATCATGGGCTTGGCGCCGTGCCCAAGCACGTTCGTCGACACCATTGATGGTGACTTGCGGGGTGAAGACATAGTCGCCGCCCAGCACAGTTTTCAACCGCACTTGGCGTTCGGTGGTTTGCGCGGTGGCAAAAGGATCTTTCCAGCCCAAGTGGTTCCAGTAGTTGACATGAAAAGCCATGGCCAACACATCCTCACGCCCTTGCAACGATGACAGCCACCGGTCGGCCGGCGGGCAAGAGCTGCACCCTTGCGAGGTGTACAACTCCACCACCACCATAGGGCGCTGCGCCGACGAGCTGCTGCAGCTTTGGGCCCAAGCCATGCCACTGACCCCGCACAACAGGACTGTCAAAATGCTCTTGAGTTGTTGCACCATGGCGCGCTTTCAATACAAGGTAGTTAGGCGCAGCCACACATCGGGCAGGTGATCGAGCGCCTGGGCTTCGAGCCATTTGTCTGCGCCGGTGGCAATCGCCACACCTGCGAGAAAGATCAGCCCGCCAAACACTTTTTTCACACGGTCGCCATGGGCCAACACCTTGTCACGCACCGACTGAAAACCCCGGCGCGAGGCGTAAGCCACAGCCACCAAAGGCGTGGCAGCGCCCAAGCCAAACACACCCAGTACCAGGCCGCCGCGACAAGCCCCGCCTTCGCTGGCCACCAAGGTCAAGGCCGAGGCCAGCAAAGGACCCGAGCAAGGACTCCAGACCAAGCCGAGCACGCTGCCCAGCATCAGGGCGCCGCTCAAGGTTTCGCCCTTGAGGCGGGTGGACACGCCATTGGCGCCACTGGCCAGCGGCATCATCCATTGGGCAAAGCGCTCATTGAGCACAGGCACCCACATCATCAGGCCCAGCGCCATCAGCATCACGGCACCAAAGCTGCGCACATGTTCACTGTCCAACCCGAGCGCAGGGCCTAAGGCGCCAAGCGCGACCCCAATGCCGGCAAACGACAGCGCCATGCCCAGGCCCATGGCCAGTGGCGCCAACCGGTTGCCTTGCGCGGCGGCGCCCAGCACCAGCGGCAAAATGGGAAAGACACAGGGCGAGAGCGTGGTCAAGCTGCCGGCCAGCAAACTCAAGCCCAAGGCGGAGAAAGACAAATCCATCACGTGCAATCTGTTTGATCAGGGCTGGGTCAGTTGGGTTTGATCAGTTGGGCGCGAAGCTGCTCGGGATCGGTCACGCCGCCGGAGCGCGAGACCTGGGTTTTGCCTTGAAACACGATCAAGGTGGCTTGTGAGCGCACATTCATCTCGCGCTTGAGATCACGCTCAGTGTCATAGTCAACCAACAACAGCGTGCCTGGGACAGAAGCGTCACCTTGGAAGGTTTTGAAGACCTTGTCTTGCGCACGGCAAGTGGGGCACCAAGGGGCATGAACGTGCAGGCTGACCCGTTCACCGGCTTGCTGCTTGGCTTGCAGCAGTTGGGGCGAGTAGGGCGTGATGTCCAGAGCGTGGACAGGCGACAGTGCGGCGCACAGGGTCGCAGTGAAAAGGGCGATGGATTTATTCATTTTCATTTCCTTGAGATGAGTTGATAAAGCAATTGAAAAATTCAGGCAGTTCGCCCAATTCGGGTTTTGAAAAAATGGTCCAGCGACAGGCGCCCTGGCCCCATGAGCACCTGTGGCAGCAGCATGGCGATGTAGATCACGGGCAGCTTGAAGTTGCCGTGGCCTTTGTCGGTCAAGGCATAGCCTTGAAACAATTCAGCCCAGGTCGACCAGGATTCTGGCCAGTGCACGCTGAGCATGGCGACGACAGTGAGCACGATTAGCGAGGCTGAAAAGAAGCGCGCGCCCAGACCGATGAGCAAGGCGACGGCGCCCACGATTTCAAAACCCGTGGCCATGGCCCAGTTCAGTTCGGCGGGGATCAATTTGAAGGGCCAAGGGAACTGGTCTTGGATGTCAGCAAACCAGTTGCTGCCATGCAGTTTTTCAAAACCGGCCTCGCCAAATTCCCAAGCCAACAATACGCGCAGACTGAGCAGACCGAGCCACAAGCCTGCTTTGTCGAGCGCGTTCAGAGCCCAGCGGGGAAAATTCAGGACAGAGTTCATGTCAAAGTACCGAGTAAAACGCCTTGCGTGTGCAGGCTGTTCACCAGCTGTTGGCCAAAGCCTTGCAAGGCCTCAGGATCGGGGTGGGCCATCTCTTGGGCCAGTTGCGCAAAGACTTGTTGGCCGGTCAGGCCACTGTCCAAGAGCGCCAGCACATGGGCCGTGACGGCGTTGATTTCGGTAAATTGCACTTCTTGCTGGGCATCTCGAAACAACACCAAAAAAGTGGGCTCTGTTTGGCGCGGTTGCCAAGCAGGCCCAATGCGGTGCACCGGCCAGGCGCTGGCCACATCCACCCGCGCCGGGTTCAGCAGCACGGGCGCTTGCATCAGGTTGCCTTGCGGGTCGTGTGCGGGCGGCGTGACGTCCATCACGTCCACCACCAGCTCGGCCCATTCGTAGCGGGCCAGATCGGCAAACCAACGCGGCAGGCTTTGGGCGATGTGACCTTCGCTCAGGTAGCGCACAAACTCACGCGGAATCTCGCGAAACCACGGCGTGTGCAAAGGCCAGTCACGGCCAAAGGTGCGGCACAGCCTGCGCCAGCGCGCCTCTCCCAACAACTGGCGGCTGACCGGAAAGCAACTGTCCAAAAAACCGCAAAGGTTGTTGAACACCAGCTCGTTGTAAACCGCCATGCGGCGCGGTGGCACACCGGCAGGGCGGCGTGTGTGGTGCGGGTCGCGCAGGTGCTGAGCAAGGGCATGCTGAAACTCTTGAAACGCGAGCATCAGGCCACCTGCCGTTGGGGTGTTTGCGCTGGCGGGCGGACCCGTGCGACTTGTTGCAAGCGGGCGATGTGCGCCACCTCGTGCGACAGCGTCGCCAGATCGGGGATGTTGAAGTCGCGCTCCAAGCAGGTGGGCACCGAGTGGCCGATGCGCTGGTAAGCGGCTTGCAGCAGTTGCCACACCGGGTCGATCACGTCGCTGCCGTGGGTATCGATCAGCAGGCCGTCGTCTTCGACATAGTGGCCGGCCACGTGCACATAGCAGGTGCGTTCCAGCGGCAGTTGCTCTAGATACGCATGGGGGTCAAAGCCAAAGTTCTGGCTGTTGACGTAAATATTGTTCACGTCCAGGTGCAGCAGGCAATCGGCCTGCTCGACCACGGCGCGCACGAATTCGGGCTCGGTCATTTCGGCGCCGGGTGGTGCGATGTAGGTGGAGGCGTTTTCCACGCCGATGCGCAGGCCCAAAATGTCTTGCGCCCGCGCAATTCGCTCGGCCGTGTAGCGCACCGCCTCTGCGGTCATGGGAATAGGGAGCAACTCGTACAGGTGGCTTTCGTCGGCGCACCACGACAGGTGCTCGGTAAACAGCGTCATGCCGTGTTCGCGCATGAAGTCGCGGGTGCGGCGCAGCAAGATCTCGTCCAACGGCCCTGGGCCACCCAGCGACAAGGACAGGCCGTGGCAAACAAAAGGAAAGCGCTCTGTGAAGGCGCGAAAGTCGCGACCTGCGCGCCCCCCCATGCCGGCCCAGTTCTCGGTAGCGACCTCAAAAAACTGGACCGTGTCCGGCACGCCTTGCTGCAGCGCCGGGATCAGCTCGCGGCGAAAACCCAAGCCTGCGGCTGGTTGAGCAATGGAGCGCATGGACATGGTTCAGCTTTGAAAATCGATGGGCCATTGGCAAGGCTTATTTCTTTTTGTCAGCGCCGCACTTGGCTTCACCGCACTTGCCGTCTTTGGCTTTGCTGTCCATCTTCATATCGGCCTTTTTGTCGGCGCCGCAGCTGCCGTCTTTCTTCTTGTCCATACCCTTGTCCATTTTCTTGTCAGCACCACAGCTGGCCTCTTTGGCCTTCATGTCGGATTTCATATCGCCCTTCATATCGCCCTTCATATCGGCTTGGGCGACTTGGTAACCAGCGTCCAACGTTTTGGCGGTAAAAGGGTTGGCTGCAGCGTGGGCGGGCAAGCTGGCCACGGCGGCAAAAGCAGAGCCCAAAGCGATGGCGAGAAGTTGTTGCTTGTTCATGAAAAAATCTCCTGAAGGATGGAAGGTTGAAAGTGACCGCTTTGACTGATGCCGTCCTGGCACTGGTCAACCGCTGTCATGGTGTAATCCGCTGAGTCACGATGCAAAGTTACAAAAAATTCAATCTATTTGTTTCTTTTTTATGTCTGTAACTTTTTCCGTTCGAGCCACGAATTGACCTCATGAGCGAAAGCCTGCAAACCCTTGAAGACGAATTGCATGCGCTATGGCTGCAAGCCCAAGTGGGCGATGCCGCCTGCTATGCGCGCGCCTTGACCGAGATCAGTGGCTACCTGCGGCGCTTTCTGAATCGACGCATGCAGTCGCACCCCAGTGATGTCGAGGACCTTGTGCAAGAAACTCTGTTGGCCATTCATCAAAAACGCCACACCTACCAAAGTGAGCAACCGTTCACGGCGTGGATGTACGCGATCGCACGCTACAAATGGATTGACCATTTGCGCGCGCATGGCCGGCGTGAGGCCTTGCACGACGACATCGACGACTGGTCAGAAGTGTTGTCCGTCAGCGGCGACACCGAGGCAGCGGACTCGCAGCGCGACCTGGGCCATATGCTGACGCTGTTGCCCGACAAGCAGCGCTTGGCGATTGAACACACCAAGTTGCAAGGCCTGTCGATCACCGAGACTGCGGCCTTGACCGGGCAAAGCGAAGCGGCCGTGAAAGTGAATGTGCACCGAGGCTTAAAGGCCTTGGCCACCCAATGGAGAGTAAAACCATGAACACCGATGAATTGATTTCTTTGTTAGCCCAGAATGCCGGTCCCGCGCAAGGACCAGCGCCCCAGCAAGTGGGTGGGCGTTTGGCCATTGCTCTGGCGCTGGGCGGCGTGATGGTGCTCTACCTGGGTCTGAACCCGGCGCTGCGCGATTTTGCCGCCACATCCCCCTTTACCTTGAAGATGGCTTGGTTGTTCGCCATGCTCGTGTTCAGTGCCGTTCTGGTCTATCGCCTAGTGCACCCCGGCCAGCATTTGGGCAGCGCCCCTTGGGGCATTGGCTTAGCCCTCTTGGCCATGTCAGGGCAAGGCCTGAACCAACTGCTTGACGCCCCGCCAACGCAACGCAACGCCTTGATGATGGGCGCAAGCTGGCAGGTGTGCGCCTTCAACATCGCCTTCATCGCCTTGCCCGTGTTGGCCGCACTGCTGTGGACGCTGCGCGACATGGCTCCCACACGACCAGCGCTCACTGGCGCATCATCGGGCTTGCTGGCCGGCGCCCTGGCCGCGATGTTGTATTCGCTGCACTGCACCGAGAACACCTTTACCTTCTTCGCCCTGTGGTACTCGGGCGGCATGGGCTTGAGCTCGCTAGTCGGCGCGGTGCTGGGCGCCCGATTCTTGCGCTGGTGAGGTCCCCCCGGCTGGCGCGGCTGGCCGGTTTCTTTGCCGATTCGTGATAGTGGCTTGGGGGGCTTCCCCCTTAGACTGATCCCTTACCCCGGGGTTCAGGAGGAACCACAGATGAATACCTATTTTGGGTCAATCGGCACAAGGCCTCACGCAGGAGCGCGAACGCTGAGTCGCCTTGCCATCGGCCTGCTGTTGGCCGCCAGCGCGCACGCCGCGCCGCCTTCAACCCCATCGCCAAAAACCACTGCCCAAGAACTGCCCTCCGAAACTCTGACGGTGACCAATCTGGCCCAGGCGCCCACCTCGCGGGTGTATGTGGCCGATGTGGCCATCAGTCACATTGTCGATGGCCGCATCCGCGTTTTCGACGCCACTAGGGGGCGCTTTTTGGGCATGGTCTCGACCGGCTTTGCCGGCAACTTCACCCTCAGCGCCAAGGCCGACGAACTGTATGTGGCCACCACCTACTACAGCCGCGGCACGCGGGGCGAGCGCACCGACTTGCTGGAAGTGCATGACACCGTGAATCTGGCGCCCAAATACGAAGTGCTCTTGCCGCCGCGCCGCGCGCAAGCGCTGAACTACCGTGGCCTAGTGCGGGTCACCGGCAGCGGCCGCTATGTGTTGGTGCAAAACGCCACGCCGGCCACCTCGATCACCGTGGTCGACTTGACCGCGCGCCAGGTCGTCAACGAAATTCAAACCCCGGGTTGCTGGGGCACCTTGCCGGCCGCCAGCGGCAACCGGTTCTCTATGCTGTGCGGCGACGGCAAGGTCGCCACCATCACGCTGAATGAGCAAGGCCAAGTCGCCGATCGCCAGGTCAGCGCCAAACTCTTTGACGCCGACACCGACGCCTGGTTTCACCACGCCGAACAGGTGGGCGACCGCTACTGGTTTGTCTCCTTCCTCGGGCAGTTGACCGAACTCGACTTGGGCGACCCGGTGGCACGCGTGGTGCGCCAGCAGTCGCTGGTCACCGCCGCAGACCGCAAGGGCGGCTGGCGGCCGGGTGGTTACCAAAACTTTGCGGTCGACCCCAGCGCTCACTGGCTGGTGGCTGGCATGCACCCCAAAGGCGCTGAAGGCTCGCACAAGAGCCCCGCCGCCCAGTTGTGGGTGTTTGACCTGCAGACCGGTCAACGCGTGGCCAGGCATGCCGGCAAAGGCACAGCATCACTCACCTTTTCGCACAACGGCGAACGTCTTCAAGCGCTGGACGGCGTGACGGGCGCCATGAACGTGTGGCGGTGGAAAGGCCCGGGCCAACTCAAGCCACTGACCAGCGTGGCCAAGGCCGGTGAGGCTGCTCTGCACATCGAATCGCACGACTGAGGTCCAGACCATGAACGCGACACCGCTCACACTCGACCCTTTGGCCGTTTGGATTCCAGCGGCTTGGCTGGCGACCTTGCTGCTGCATGCCGGCCTGGTGAAACTGCTGGACCGCAGTTTGTTTGTGAAGCACCTGGGCGCCTACCGCGTACCCGACGCCCTGATCACGCCGCTCAGCGGGGCTCTGCCCTTGGCCGAAATCGGTTTTGGCTTGCTGCTGCTTTCCCCTTGGCGCGAAGTTGGCGCCGCTGGGGCCACGGCCTTGTTACTGCTGTATGCCAGCGCCATGGCCTGGCACCGCAAGGCCGGCCGCCGACTCGACTGCGGTTGTGGCGGCGAACCCTTGCACTTGTCTTGGACCCTGGTGCTGCGCAATCTGGCGCTGATGCTGCTGTGCCTGCCCGCAAGCGCCAGCATGGTGCCGCGCGAGATGCACATCGCCGACTACGGCGTGACCCTGGGCGCGGTGCTGCTGGGCAGCTTGCTCTGGGCCGCGTTTCACCAAGTGCTGCGGCAAACCCGCCGCCCCTACCCCGTTTAAAGAAAGAACGCCCATGGATGCCATGACCATTTCCGTAGTTCTGCTGTGGCTCGCCGTGCTCGCGCTGGGCCTGTTGGTGTGGGCGCTGTCGCGCCAAGTCGGTGTGCTGTTTGAGCGGGTGGCGCCCATGGGCGCGCTGGTGACCGATACGGGCCCTGCCTTAGGTAAGCCCTCGCCCATTTTTGACCTGATCGGTTTGCAGTCTGAACAGGTGGTGATCGGCGGGCCGCAAGCGCAGCCCACGCTGCTGTTCTTTTTGGCGCCCACCTGCCCGGTGTGCAAAAAACTGATCCCCATCTTGAAGCACCTGGCACGCGACGAAGCCAGCACCTTGCGCGTGGTGCTGGCCAGCGACGGCGAAGGAGATCATCTGCAGTTCATGCGTGCGCAAGGGCTGCAAGCCATGCCCTACCTGCTGTCCACCGAGCTGGGCATGAGCTACCGCGTCTCGCGCTTGCCATACGCCGTGTTGATGGACCGCGAAGGCACCGTGCGCGCCAAAGGATTGGTCAACTCGCGTGAGCAGCTCGACAGTTTGCTAAACGCGCACGACATGGACACGCCGACGATTCAAAAATACCTTGAAGGCCAGACCGCCTGAGGCCAGGCCTTACCGGAGATTCACCATGACATGGTTATTGAACATTTTGGACCGTTTGACCGAGCAACGCGTGCGCGCTGTCGCCAGCCAACACGGTCGTCGCAGTTTCGTCACGCGCTTGGGCACGGCGCTGGTGGGCGGCGCGATCTTGCCCATGCTGCCCTTTGACCGCAGCGGCCAGTTCATGGGCGCACAAGCGGCTGAGCTCGGAAAAAAACTCGACAAAACCCTGGACCCCACGCAGTGCGAGTACTGGCGCTACTGCGCCTTTGACGGCTATTTGTGCACCTGCTGTGGCGGCTCGCTCACACAATGCCCGCCAGGCACCGAGGCCTCCAAGGTGTCCTGGGTCGGCACCTGCCTGAACCCGCAAGACGGGCGTCACTACCTGGTGTCTTACAACGACTGCTGCGGCAAAGGCTCCTGCGGCGAGTGCCTGTGCAACAACAACGAGCGCGAGCGTCCCGGCTACCGTCTAGGTGTGCACAACGACATCAACTGGTGCATGGCCAACACCAGCTCCATGTTCCACTGCACTACCTCCATCATTGTGGGCGTGGCCTGATGCGGCGTGCATGGCTGCTGGCCAGCGTGCTCAGCCTGTGTGCGCCGTTGACGCAAGCTGCCGATGGTGCCGCCCTGTTTGCACAACACTGCGCCACCTGCCACCAGGCAGATGGCAGTGGCACTGTGGGCCTGGCACCGCCCCTGCAAGGCGAGCACTGGCAACGCCTGGGCGCAGACCGCAACTACTTGGCGCAAGTCATCACCCATGGCCTGTCAGGTCTGATCGTGGTCAATGGCCAGCGTTTCATCAGCAGCATGCCCGCTTTTGCCGGCCAGCTGAACGATGAACAACTGGCCGCCATTGCCAGCCATTTGCAAGGCCTGCAACAGCGACCAGGTCCCGCCTACAGCGCAGACGAAATTGCCACGGCGCGCAGCAGCGCAGGCAGCCCGCCGCAGTCGCGAGCCCTGCGTATGCAACTGCTCAAGTAAGCCCATGCGCACAGGTGCCCGGCGGCTGGCCTTCCTGAACGCGGCCTGTGCTTTCGCCTTGGTTTGTTCGTTCTTGGCATCGACCACCCACGCCCATGAGGTCCACGGCAACACCGCCACCACCTTGGGGCGGCAGGTGGTGCAGCGCGCCAACGCCCCGTCCATTTCACCCACCCACAGCGCAAAAGCCCTGTATGTCTTGCACTGCGCCGGTTGCCACAGCCTGGACGGCAGCGGCTCGATCAGCGCGCGGGTGCCCGATATGCGCCAGCTCGGGCAGTTTTTGCGCGTACCCGGTGGGCGCGAGTTTTTACTTCAAGTGCCCGGGGTGATGGGCTCGGGTTTAAACGATGAACAAATAGCGCAGGTCAGCAACTGGGTACTTTCCTCTATAGCCAGCGCCTCCATTCCGTTGCACCATCGTGACTTTGATGCAAGCGAAGTGAGCCAAGCGCGCCTGACACCCTTGGTGGATGTGGCCGCCACACGTGCCGTTTTGGTGCAACGCGCACAAGGACTTGGCTTGCACATTGCTCAGACACCATGAAGCGCACAGGGACACACGCATGGCCACGATCCACGATCACATCTGGTCCGACGCCCAGGACCAAGCCCAGTCCTTGAACGGCTGGCAGCAACACTACGAGCAGCTCAGCTGCGGACGCTTTCAGGGCCACGCCTGGCAAATGGTGATGGACCAAGGCGCGCTGTTGCGCGAAACCAGCAACCTGCATCTGCGTCAACAAATCACGCCGCCGCGGGACCACTTGGTGCTGGCCATTCCACTGGCCGTGCAACCGGGCTCCAGCTTTGCGGGGCGACCGCTGGCGCGCGAATCGCTGTTGGTGTTTGGCGCTGACGATGAACATCAACTGGTCTCGGCCGGGGAGTTGGATCTGATTGGCCTGTCGGTGCACCGCGACACGCTGAACCAGTTGACCGGAGCCAAATTGGAATGGCTGCACCAAGCCGAACGCGATCGCAACCTCGGCCTGTCACCGGACACGGCCAGCGCCATTCGGCATTTGCTGTTGGCAGTCACGGCGAACGCAGCTCATGGCATTGCGCCGCTGGACAGCCAAGCCCAAGAAGCCGAATTGCTCACGGCCACCTTGAGTCAAACCGTGTTGCTGGCCATGCACAGCGCCACTCAAGACGCCAGCATCCCGCGCCGCACCGACTCTCGGCTCAAAGTGGTGCAGCGGGCCATCGACTTCATGCAAGCGCATGTGCATGACCCCATTGGTGTGCCCGAAATTTGCGCTGCCGCCTACGCCAGTCGGCGCAGCCTGCAATACTGCTTTGAAGAATTTGTGCACACCACGCCGCAAGCCTATTTGCGCGCGCTGCGCCTGAACGCGGCGCGTCGCATGCTCAAGCAAAACGACGCCCGCGGCATCACCGACATTGCCTGCGACTTGGGTTTTGCCAGCGGCAGTCACTTCACCCGCCACTACAAAGTCATGTTTGGCGAGCTGCCTTCGCAAACACTCAAAGCCAGTGGCCTGGCGAGCCACCCGTTTTAAAGATTGGGCGCCAGCAGGCGTTGCAAGTCTTTCAGCGCCACGCCGCTGCGTGCGGCGAGGTCTTGCACCTGGTCCTCGCCCACCTTGCCCACGTTGAAGTACTGCGCTTCCGGGTTGGCGAGGTAGAAACCACTCACGCTGGCCGCGGGTGTCATGGCCAGGCTGTCGGTCAAGCCCATGCCAATGTCTTGGCATTGCAGCAGCTCGAACATGTCTTGTTTGGCGCTGTGATCAGGGCAGGCGGGGTAGCCGGGCGCAGGGCGAATGCCTTGGTACTTTTCGGCAATCAGTTCTGCGTTGCTGAGCGCCTCACCTGCGGCGTAACCCCACAAGTCGATGCGCACTTTTTTGTGCAAGCATTCGGCAAAGGCTTCGGCCAGGCGGTCGGCCAGTGACTTGAGCATGATGGCGTTGTAGTCGTCATGCGCGGCTTCAAAAGCTTCGGCACGTTTGTCAGCGCCAATGCCTGCGGTCACGGCGAACAAGCCGACGTAGTCATTGGCCGTGCCTTGCGGCGCGACGAAATCGGCCAGGCAGCGACTGGGCCTCATCACGCCATCGATTTTGTGTTTTTCGGTCTGCTGACGCAGGCCGCGCCAGGTCATGGCAACCTGGCTGCGCGACTCGTCGGTGTACAGCGCAATGTCGTCGTCATTCACCGTGTTGGCGGGGTACAAGCCCATCACCGCATTGGCGGTCAGCCAACGGCCGTCGATGATTTTTTGCAGCAAGGCTTGGCCATCGGCTAGCACCTTACTGGCTTGCTCGCCCACCACCTCGTCTTGCAGAATGGCGGGATAGGGTCCTGCCAAATCCCAGGTCTGGAAGAACGGGCCCCAGTCAATGTACTGGGCCAATTCGGCCAGGTCGTAGTTCTTGAACACGCGCCGGCCAATGAACTTAGGCACCGATGGCACGCTCTGGGACCAATCCATGGGCGTCTTGTTGGCGCGGGCTTGCGCCAGCGTCCACATGGGAGTTTGCTTTTTGTTGGCGTGCTGCTCGCGCACCTTGGTGTAATCCAAGTTCAGCTCGGCGATGTAGCTGTCGGCTTGCTCCGACAGCAGCCCTTGCGCCACGCTCACGCTGCGCGAAGCATCGGGCACATAGACCACCGGTCCGCTGTAATGCGGCGCAATTTTGACGGCCGTGTGCACGCGACTGCAGGTGGCGCCGCCAATCAACAGCGGCATTTGGCGATCGCGGAAGTATGGATCTTTTTCCATCTCGCTGGCCACGTACTGCATCTCTTCCAGGCTGGGCGTGATCAGGCCGGATAGGCCAATGATGTCGGCGTTTTCGGCCTTGGCTTTGGCCAGAATTTCGTGGCAAGGCACCATCACGCCCATGTTCACCACTTCGTAGTTGTTGCACTGCAAGACCACGGTCACGATGTTCTTGCCAATGTCGTGCACGTCGCCTTTGACGGTGGCGATCACCATCTTGCCTTTGGCTTTCACGTCCTGGCCGGCTGCTTCTTGGGCGAATTTTTCAGCCTCGATGTAAGGCAGCAAATGCGCCACTGCCTGCTTCATCACGCGGGCGCTTTTGACCACCTGCGGCAGGAACATCTTGCCCTGACCGAACAGGTCGCCGACCACGTTCATGCCGTCCATCAACGGGCCTTCAATCACATGCAACGGGCGCCCCCCCTTGGCCAGAATGACGCGATAAGCCTCTTCGGTGTCATCGGTGATGAAGTCGGTGATGCCGTGCACCAACGCATGCGAGAGGCGCTGCGCCACGGTCACAGGCGCATCGGGCGTGCCGCGCCAAGCCAAGCGGGTGCTCTCGTCTTTGGCCGCGCCCTTGGCGCTGTCGGCCACTTCAATCAAGCGCTCGCCCGGTGTCAGATGTAGCTCGCC
Source organism: Comamonadaceae bacterium (assembly GCA_947452785.1). GTDB lineage: Bacteria > Pseudomonadota > Gammaproteobacteria > Burkholderiales > Burkholderiaceae_C > Limnohabitans_A. The sequence continues at coordinate 48,995 of CANGDZ010000018.1, forward strand.
GTCTTTGTATTGGGGCACGCGGTTCAGCACCACGTCTTCCACGCGCTCGCGCAGCGTGGGCTCTAAGTCGTCGTACACGCCGACCATGCCCGCGTTGACGATGCCCATGTCCATGCCCGCTTGAATCGCGTGGTAAAGGAACACGGTGTGAATGGCTTCGCGCACCGGGTCGTTGCCACGAAAACTGAACGAGACGTTGGACACGCCACCGCTCACCTTGGCGCCAGGCAGGTTTTGCTTGATCCAACGCGTGGCGTTAATGAAATCGACCGCGTAGTTGTCGTGCTCTTCAATGCCGGTGGCGATGGCAAAAATGTTCGGGTCGAAAATGATGTCTTCAGGTGGGAAACCCACTTCATCCACCAACACGCGGTAAGCGCGCTCGCAAATCTCGACCTTGCGCTGGTAGGTATCGGCCTGGCCTTTTTCGTCAAACGCCATCACCACGGCGGCCGCGCCATAGCGCTTGACCAGTTTGGCCTGGCGCTTGAACTCGTCCAAGCCCTCTTTCATGCTGATCGAGTTGACGATGCCCTTGCCCTGAATGCAGCGCAGACCGGCTTCAATCACCGACCACTTGGACGAATCGACCATCACCGGCACGCGCGCAATGTCGGGCTCGCCGGCCATCAGGTTCAAAAACCGCACCATCGCCGCCTGGCTGTCGAGCATGGCTTCGTCCATGTTCACGTCGATCACCTGCGCGCCGTTTTCCACCTGCTGGCGTGCCACGGCCAAGGCCTGCTCGTACTCGCCATTCAAAATCATGCGCGCAAAGGCCTTGGAGCCGGTCACGTTGGTGCGCTCACCGACGTTGACAAACAGGCTGGCCTGGCCAATGGAAACAGGCTCCAAGCCAGACAACTTCATGGGGGAAACAGACACGATTTCAGAAGCAACAACAGACACAGGCTCACCTTGGGCAGTCAGGTGAGCGTCGTTGGCAAAACAATCAAAAATTGAATTCCCCAAGCCTGACCTGCGGGCCGAGTGGCTCGGGCAGGCTGCAACGCTCCTTGGAGAGACTTGGATTTTAACCGACAGCCCTGCC
>CANGDZ010000019.1 GCA_947452785.1 Comamonadaceae bacterium
CGACACATTGGGACTCGAAGCCGCCTACCTGGCCACCGGCCAGGCTCGGCGCGCTGAAGACATTCGCCAGGCGATGGCCAATTGGCGCCAATTCCGCCCGCGCCCCTACGACTCCAGCAAAGGTATACAGCTCGGCGCGCTGGTCTGCCTAGTCGATTCCGCCGACAAGCAGCAACTGCTCTTTCTCGGTCCGGATGGGGGCAGCATGAAGTTGGTCAGTGGCGCACAGCTCATTCAGGTCATCAGCAGCGAAGCCCCTTTGGGTAGGGCCATGCTGGGTAAATACGAGGGTGATGAGGTGTGGATACAGGTCGCTCCAATCCGACAGCAATTTGAAGTGCTGCGGGTTAATTAATCAGCAAGCAAGGCCAAGTCGAATTGGCTGAGGTCATCAGCTGTGCCTGCAAGCTAGACACTGTTTCTGCCGACCACGATTTGACCAACTGGGGGTGCGGCGCAATTCTTGGACTACTTGGAGGTAGTTCATGTACTCTTACGAAGACCGCATTCGAGCAGTCAAACTCTATATTAAGCTCGGGAAACGCATTGGAGCCACCCTTCGGCAGTTGGGTTATCCGACAAAGAATGCGCTCAAGGGCTGGCATCGGGAATTCGAACAGCGCCAGGATTTGCCCGCTGCCTCTGTGCGCTCATGGCAGAAGTACTCTGACGAACAGAAACGGATTTCGGTCGAGCATTTCCTCAATCATGATCACTTCAAAAAAGGACGAAGGGCTGCTATGGGTAGGCTACAGACTGCAGCATCCAGTCGACTCTGTTCGGCCAAGCGGACGATGCGGTTGTGGCATCAACCCGTGCCTCAGGCCCTAAGCGGTCTTTCGGGCTGCGCCATTGCAAGTCAGGTATGCAGCGATTGCCGCCCTTCACAGCTGATCAGCGAGCCGAAATTTTCAACGACGTTCCGCACTGAATAAGGACTGAATAAGGATGTCGGGAGTAAATAGGTTGTCCGGTTATTAGCAAGTAATCTGTCCGGTTTGTGGAGGAGCGATGCAACATGCCCCCATAAGCCGGGCCCGCTACGTGCAGGAGAACCGGAAGATGAGATTTCAAGAAGCCTACGATGGCTGGAGCGAGGGTCGTTTGACCCAGGCTGAGGCAGCCCTTTTACTGGGCCAGTGCGAGCGCAGCTTTCGCCGCCATATTGAACGTTTCGAGGCTGATGGACTGGAGGGGCTGTTGGACAAGCGGCTGAGCCAAATATCCAAACGCCGTGCCAGTGGGGTCGAGGTCGATCACGTTGTGCAGTTTTACAAGAGCAGCTTTGCGGGCTGGAACGTGGCGCACTTTCACAGCAAGTACAAGGCCGAGCTTTCTGGGGCGCGCAGCTACAGCTGGCTCAAGAGCGTGCTGCAGGGCGCTGGCGTGGTCAAGGCTTGCAAAGTCAGGGGCAAACACCGCATCAAACGCGAACGCATGCCGCTGGCGGGCATGATGATTCACCAAGACGCCAGCACCCACCGCTGGGTGCCCAACGCCGTGTGGGATCTGGTCGTCACGATGGACGACGCCACCAGCGAGCACACCAGCATGTTCTTTTGTGCCCAGGAGGGCACGGCATCGAGCTTTCATGGTCTTGGCCAGACCATTGCTCGCTACGGCCTGTTTGCGTCTTTGTACTCGGATCGGGGTAGCCACTACTTCACCACGCCAGAGGCGGGCGGCAAGGTCGACAAAGTGAATTTGACCGAGGTAGGTCGTGCTCTGAGTCAGTTGGGCATTGACCACATCGCGGCCTACTCGCCCGAGGCTCGTGGTAGCAGTGAGCGAGCGTTCCAGACGCATCAGGGCCGATTACCCCAGGAGCTCGCTCGCGCAGGGATCACCGACATGAGCAGCGCCAACCAGTACCTGGACCAGGTCTACAGGGTCGCCCACAACCGGGAGTTCGCCGTTGCCAGCGCATTAGAGGGCACGGCATATGTGCCGTTTATCAGCGGGAACTTACCCGACATCCTGTGCGAGCAGCATGATCGCAAGGTCGATAACGACAACTGCGTGAGCTTTGAAGGCATGAGCTTGCAGATTCCGGCCGACGAGTTTCGCTATCACTATGTTCGCACCAAGGTCAGAGTTCACCGGTATGTCGATGGCACGCTGGCTTTGTTTCACGGGCCGCGAAAATTGGTCAGCTTCAGTGCCACTGGCGTGTTAAGGGCAGAAAGCGAGGTACTCAGGCTGGCCGCGTGAGGGCCGTCAAAGCAAAACGCGAGATGGCTGTAAAGCCGCTTCGGGCTACGCCCTTCGCAGCTTTACAGCCATCACAATTGAATCAACAATAAGCGGACAATCTACTTGCTACCAAACCGGACAGTTCTATTTACTGCCGACAAGGACTGAATAAGGATTGCAAAAAATCAGATTTTCGTTAAAATATTAGACGTTCATTAAAAATAATTTCCTGAGAAATTGGAGGGTGTCATGTTGGTAAGCGCTGTTGAGGCCCCTGATAAGTCCCTCGTCCTGGGCAAAGCAACGATCCGTGCAGCCCATGAGTTGAACCTTTCAAATGCCGCATTGGCACGTGTGATTGGTTTGAGTGAACCGACTATCAGCCGGATTGCCTCCGGTTCCCGAGGAATCGACCCTTCCTCGAAGGAAGGCCAACTTGCGTTGCTGCTGGTACGCGTTTTCCGCTCGCTTGATCCCTTAGTTGGCACCGAAGCACAAAAAAGGCATGATTGGCTCCGCAGCCCAAACAAGGCGCTCAATGGGACGCCGGCCTTGTTGATCGAAACACCGTATGGTCTTGTGACAACGCTGTCATATCTGGACGGCATGCGGGCCGCTGCTTAATGTCAGAGTCCTCGTGGAATCCAGTCTGGATACAGGAACATGTCGTAACTTTTGCCACGCGTTCGTTTCGTATGGTCGAAACGCAGCACTTCGCCGCCACCATGCGCCTTGTAGATTCTGCGGACGAACAGGATTTGCTTGAGCAAATGCTAGATGGCAATAAGCCTCCTCTACCTGCCCAGGCTCTTGGGGTTCACTACTTGCTGGCGGTCCCGTTTCGCTATCTGCCTCACACAGGTTCCAGATTTCGAGGGGTGAACACACCAGGTATTTGGTACGGTGCCGACGATCGCTTTTGTGCTTGTGCAGAAATTGCATATTGGCGACAGCGTTTTTTGCTAGATAGTGTTGGCCTTGTGAGGCAGCAACTCTCAACGGAGCACTCAATGTACGAAGCCGTCGTGAATGGAAGAGCCATTGACTTGCAGTCTTCGCCATGGAATCAGGCGCAACTTCACTGGCAGCACCTCAGTGATTACACCGAAACGCAAAAGCTCGGCCAGTTGGTTCGAGATTCAGGCAATGTGGCCTGGATTCGGTACGGTTCGGTTCGGGCACCTGGGCATACGTGCGCCGCTGTATTCGATCCGATTGCCTTGAGCATGCACTCTGCTGACTTGCAATTTGAACAATGGCATTGCCACACCACGTGCGATAAAGTCATTTTTTCAAATGGTCGCGAGAGATTTGACTTTTCGTAGCGCTTGCAAACCGCCAATGCCATTGCGGGGGGGGGGCTCCCAAGTTGCCGCCTTTTGGGTGGTGGCCCGTATCTATATAGCTCCGATGTCGCGATTATGCTGGAAGCATGCCTAGCGCACTAGCAGGCCAATGGACAACAACGGCCAGGAACCTACGTTCAGCGGTGGAGCCTGATGGGCTCAAAAAGGCCCATCAGAGTCTTTTGCTGTCGAAGCTCCAAAGACTCCTAACGCGACAAACCGCTCAGTCAACCAATAGGTCGAAGGGCTGCAATGGGTCGGGTGGAGACAGTAGCGTCCGGTCGACTCAGTTAGGCCAGCGAACGATGCGGTTGTGGCATCACCCCGTGCTTCAGGCCCTAAGCTGTCTTAATAAGTTCTATTTGAATTCTCGAAAAAAGCGGAAGGTGGTCAACAATTTTGAAAGGTGACATCTGAGTCACGTAGCCCCCAAGTAATGCAGCCCCTATCGGTTCAGTTCACCCCGAAAAATTGCATCTTCAGTGGCGTTTAGCACCCACCACGACTTTAAGGTCCTTCATCAAGACGAACAGGTGAAACGGATCAGACGGGCTGGGTTCAAACTCCCAATTCAGATACCACTGCCTGGCAGGCTCATCCTTGGCATGGACAAGGAGTGCACGAATGCCGGCAATGTCCGCAGCCTGAGCGGTGCGAAGCAATGCATCCTTGAGCAGCGCTTTGCCAAGTCCTGCGCCTTGGTATTGAAGGTCTACGGCAAGCCTGGCCAAAATCATCACAGGCACTGGGTGTTGTGCAATGCCTTTCGTCACACGCAGGGCCGCCTTTGAAAACTCAACGCTGCCCACGGCCAAGCTGTAGAAACCCGCAACCGAGCCTGAATTACAACTCACATAAGTCTGCGCACTGTTGAACTTTTGGTTGACGATCGCAAAGCGCTGCAAAAACTGGTTCAGTTCGCTCTGACCACAATCAAAGGACTCAACAGTGTCCGAACCGACCAGTTTGCGAACTGGCTCGTATGCATGCGAACTCAACCAAGCAGCCCAGGTTCAGACAAAAGCTTCTTGAGCTTTGACCTGGAGATCACAGGTTGGTCCAATGCAGTCTGAAACGCCAGCCACTTCTCATCACTCAGTTCAAATCGGTTGCGGTCAGCCAGGGTTTGATTGGCCGCGATGATGCCCGCGTCAAGCAAAAATTCACTCACATTTTTATGCGCCACGCGCGCCGCCTCTTGAAGCAATTGCTTAACGGGTGTACTGGCCCTAACATCAATGCGTTCAGACTTGGAATTAATGACTGCGGTCATGGGGATTCTTTTTGAATAGTTTCTGCATTGTATCGTCCGGACAACGTCCTGACAAGTATTTTGACGACAGTATTTTGACGACTACTCACTGAATGGCAAAATTACACGAGTTTTCGCCATTTCGCTGCCGCAGCCAGGTTCGCTGCGGGAGTGACCGCTTCGGAGAAAACTTTTGCCAGCTGAAGCAGCAACCATATCCACATAAAATTAATCCAACTTGGGGCGAGCAAGTGTGCGGGGAATCGATCCCGCCACCATTTTGGGTAACAACCAAATATGGTCAGAAAAATTCAGTCGAAAGCGCAGAACGGCAGTCAAAGGCTGGCAGCTGACACTGGGGCTGCGCGCCCCAGTGGTCGCACATGTTCGGAGCTGGACCTAGGGTGATCAAGAACATTCTTTTAAGTTGTCACGATGCGGACTAGTTGGTCCCCATCGTTGACATACGCGAATTAAGAATCCAAATGGATGTCCCGCGCCTTGGCCAGGGCGGTCCAGCGGGCGATGTCTTTTTTCATATAGGCGGCAAATTCGGCCGGTTTCATGGGCATCAACTCCACCGCTTCGGCGCTGAGTTTGTCTTTGAAATCGGGCTGAGCCAGCACCGTGGCCATGGCGTCGTTGAGCGTCTTGACGATGGCCGCAGGCATATTGGCGGGGCCGACCACGCCGTACCACTGCTGGGCGTCAAAGCCTTTCAAACCGGCTTCTTCCAGCGTGGGAACGTCTTTGAGTTGTGGGTGGCGCTGGTTGCCGGTGACTGCCAACGCGCGGATACGACCGCCGCGAATGTGCGGTAAAGCGGCGGCGAGTCCAGGGAACATCAATTGCGTTTGACCGCCAATCAAATCGGTGATCGCCGGGGCAATGCCGCGGTAGGGGATATGCACCAAAAAGCTGTTGGTTTGCAGCTTGAACAATTCGGCGGTGAGGTGCGTGAGCGAGCCTGCACCCGCCGACCCATAAGACAGCTTGCCCGGGTTTTGTTTCATATAGGCCAAAAAGGCTTGGATGTTTTGCGGTGGCAAGCTGGTGTTGATCACCAACACATTGGGTGTGGAGCCGATCATGCCAATGGGCGTGAAATCGGCCAGCGCATCGTAGGGCAGCTTGCGCGTGGCGGGCGCCGTGCCATGCGTGGCCACATAGCCTTGCATCAGGGTGTAGCCATCGGGCACAGAGCGGGCTGTGGTTTGGGCCGCAATCACACCGCCGCCGCCGCCCAGGTTGTCGACCACCATGGGTTGGCCGAGGACTCGGCCCAGGCGGTCACACAGGGCTCGACCCACCATGTCGGAGCCGCCGCCGGCGGCTACGGGCACGATGTATTTGACGGGTTTATTAGGGTAAGTGCTTTGTGCCATGGCCCATTCGGGCAGGCCCAAGAGGGCAGGACTGGCTTGGAGCAGGGTGCGGCGTTTCATGTGAGGTTTCCAGGGACTTCAGGGCGTGATGGCCCGATTCAACGTGGGCTTGAAAGCACTTCAAACCCTACAATCGAGATATTCACACAGAAAGTACAGTCCCATGAGCATCAAAAGTGACAAATGGATCCGCCGCATGGCTCAAGAGCACGGCATGATCGAACCCTTCGAGCCCGGCCAGGTGCGGCAAAACGCTGCGGGTGAAAAAATCGTCAGCTACGGCACCAGCAGCTATGGCTACGACATCCGCTGTGCGCCCGAGTTCAAGGTGTTCACCAACATCTACAGCACCGTGGTGGACCCGAAGAACTTCGACCCCAAGAGTTTCGTCGATATCGAGTCCGATGTCTGCATCATCCCGCCCAATAGCTTTGCGCTGGCCCGCACCCTGGAATACTTTCGGATTCCACGTAATGTGTTGACAGTGTGTCTGGGTAAAAGCACCTACGCGCGCTGCGGCATCATCGTCAACGTCACGCCTTTTGAACCCGAGTGGGAAGGCTACGTGACCTTGGAGTTTTCCAACACCACGCCGCTGCCCGCCAAAATTTACGCCGGTGAAGGTTGTGCCCAGGTGCTGTTTTTTGAAAGCGATGAAGTCTGCGAGACCAGCTACAAAGACCGGGGCGGCAAATACCAAGGCCAGGTCGGGGTCACGCTGCCCAGGGCGTGATCGCTTCCTCTTTCTCCGCCCTGAATCAGTGGATGAAAAGGGGCTGTTTCTGGGGGCGAAATGGGCCCCGCCGAAGCCTGGCCGCCTAAAGTGCGACAATAGCGGGTTAATGACTGACTCTTTTTCCAATCTCTCGCTGGCTGAGCCCTTGGCTCGCGCCGTAGCCGAAATGGGCTACGCGTCCATGACGCCTATCCAAGCCCAGGCCATCCCTGTGGTGTTGACCGGTCAAGACGTGATGGGCGCAGCCCAGACCGGCACCGGCAAGACGGCGGCGTTTTCGTTGCCTTTGTTGCAACGCCTGCTGAAACACGAAAACAGCTCCACTTCGCCTGCGCGCCATCCGGTGCGCGCTTTGGTGTTGCTGCCTACGCGTGAACTGGCCGACCAGGTGGCCCAACAAATCAAGCTCTACGCCAAATACACTCAGATGCGCAGCACGGTGGTGTTTGGTGGCATGGACATGAAGTCGCAAACGCTGGAGCTCAAACGAGGCGTTGAAATCTTGGTGGCCACGCCCGGTCGTTTGCTCGATCACATCGAGGCCAAAAATGCGGTGTTGAACCAAGTCGAATATGTGGTGCTGGACGAAGCCGACCGCATGTTAGACATTGGCTTTTTGCCTGACCTGCAGCGCATCTTGAGCTATTTGCCTAAGCAGCGCACCACCTTGTTGTTCTCGGCCACTTTCTCGCCCGAGATCAAGCGACTGGCCGGCAGCTATTTGCAAAACCCGGTCACCATCGAGGTAGCCCGTCCGAACGAAACCGCCTCCACCGTCGAGCAACGCTTTTATGCCGCGCATGACGATGACAAGCGCCGCGTGGTCAAGCATGTGCTGACCAGCCGGGGGATCAAGCAAGCCTTTGTCTTTGTGAACAGCAAATTGGGCTGTGCCCGCTTGGCCCGTTCCTTGGAGCGTGACGGCCTGAAAACCACGGCCTTGCACGGCGACAAGTCGCAAGACGAGCGATTGAAAGCCTTGGACGCGTTCAAGCAAGGTGAAGTCGATTTGCTGGTCTGTACCGATGTGGCCGCGCGCGGTCTGGACATCAAAGATGTGCCGGCCGTGTTTAACTTTGACGTGCCGTTCAATGCCGAAGACTATGTGCACCGCATTGGCCGTACCGGCCGTGCCGGAGCCTCGGGTTTGGCCGTGACTTTGGTGTCGCCTTCAGACAACCGTTTGGTAAGTGACATTGAAAAGCTGATCAAGAAAAAGATCGAAGTCGAAACCTTGGATTTGGGCGGCGAGCGCGAGCGTTCGGACGAACGCCGAGGTTCCGATCGTGGTTCAGATCGCCATTCTGACCGCAGCGCAGAGCGTGGTCCTGATCGCCGCTCTGCACCGCGAGAAGCGGGTCCGCGTGAAGGTGGTTCACAAGGCGGTCCACTTTGGGGTCGTCGTGACAATGCTGAGCAGCGTGATGTGTCGGACGCGCCGCGCGAGCGCCGCAGCAGTTTTCGGCCTGCGCCGGTGAACCGCGACCCGTTCTTTGAAAAGCCCTATGAGGCACCCACGACCAATGTCGATGCCGTGTGGGAATCCACCAAACCGCCAGGTGCTGCGCGCAGCAGCATCTCGGCCAATATCAAGCCCAAACGCAAAGTGGCTGCACTGTTCAAGATCAGCGAGTAAGTTGGACCTCGCTCCACGGCAAGTCCTCTGCGGCTTGTCCGTCAGGGGCAACGGGCTTTACACAAGCGTCATCGCGGCGTCTTGCGCTGCTGGCAAAATCAGACCCCATGCACAGTCGATTGTTAACCCCCTTGCCGCCTGAGCGTGGCCGTTTCAAAGGGGTTCGAGGTTTGCGTCTGGATGGCGTGGTCTCGAGCCTGACTTTGGCCTTGGTCGGCACGCTGGCCCAGGCCCAAACAACGATGGCCACCCCCTCCGCCCAGGTGCAGGACATGGGGCAGATTGAGATCAAAAGTAACCGCGACAACGACACCACAGCGCGACGTGAATCCACTGCCGCGAAGATTGTGATTGGCCGCGAAGAGATTGATCGGCAAGGAGACGCCAGCCTGGGTGAAGTGCTCAAGCGCCTGCCTGGTGTCACGATTCAGGGCACGCCCGGCCGCGGCGGGGCCATTCGCATGCGTGGGCTGGGCAGTGGCTACACGCAAATTTTGCTCGATGGTCAACGCGTTCCGCCTGGGTTTTCGATCGATTCTTTGACGCCAGAACAGGTCGAAAAAATTGAGATCATGCGTGCACCCACCGCCGAGACCGGTGCCCGTGCGATTGCCGGCACGATCAACATTGTGCTGCGCGAAGGCCAAAAGGCCAGCCCTGACGATTTCAAGGTGGGCACCAGCATCGAGCATGGCCAGGTGTCAGAGCAAGTCAATTGGGTGCACAACCTGCAAACTGAAGGCATGAACGGCACGATGACCCTGTCGGCTTTCGATAGCAAAAGGCCCGACGATGTCAGCACGCACACGGTTTCGGAAGTCCAAGCGAACCCGGGTGCCAAGACCGACCGCACCAGCGAAACGGTCAGCGTCGGGCTCCGCCAAGGCGTGCATGCCAACGCCCGTTTGCAGTGGCGCGGCGAGCAAGGCACCAGTCTGGTGTTGATGCCCTTCTTGATGTATTCCGATTACACCAACCAGGGACAGACCCAGCTACGCCAGACCGACAACGCGGGCGCCATCACCAGTGACAGCGCCAACTTGGCCACGCAAAGCCGCTATGTGATGACGCGACTCAATGGCCAATTCAACCGACGCCTGAGCGCGGATGATCTGATGGAGGTGAAGTTTGGCCTGGGGCGCTCGACCTACCAGTACCAATTTGACCAAACAGGCGGTGTAACGAGCCTGTTGCCCACCTTGACTCAGCGCCAAGACTTCACCGACCTGTCGAACAACCTGAGTGGCAAGTTGACCCAGGTCCTGAAAAACGGTCACCAACTGGTCAGCGGCCTGGAGCTTGAAGGGGTGAACCGCAACGAGACGGGAACCACCTCGGTGACTGACGAGTCTGGCGATTTGAAAGCCAGCACCCAGCGCTGGGCCCTCTACAGTCAAGATGAATGGAAGTTCAACGAACAGTGGTCCGCCCATGCGGGTTTGCGTTACGAAAATATTGAAACCTCGGGCACCAGCAGCAATGGCGTGCGGCGCAACACCAGCTCGGTCTGGTCACCTTTGCTGCATGCGCTGTGGAAGCCCTTGCCTGGCAGTCGCGATCAGATTCGCATGAGCCTGACGCGCAGCTACAAAACGCCCACTCTGTACAACCTGGTGGCGCTGCCTTCCTTGTCGCGTGAGACCAACAGCCCCACCCGAACCGATCGTGTGGGCAATCCGGATCTGCGCCCCGAGCTGGCCACAGGCATTGACTTGGCCGCAGAGCGCTACTTTGAAGGCGGTGGCTTGCTCAGTGCCAATCTGTTTCAGCGCAATATCACCGACCTGATTCGTTACACCATCAGCCAAGTCAACAACCCGTCTTGGGCACCAGGCCAAACGCGATGGGTCTCCAGCCCGAACAATGTGGGCAATGCGGTCACGCAAGGCATTGAACTGGAGGCTAAGTTCCGCCTGAACCAAGTGTGGACGGAGGCCTTGCCGGTCGACATTCGCAGCAATGTGAGTTTCTTTCGCTCCAGGGTGAAAGACGTACCTGGCCCGAACAACCGGCTCGACCAGCAACCCGACATGACGGCCAACCTGGGCGCCGACTACCGAGTGCGCAGCGCGCCATTCACATTGGGGGGCAACATCAACTACAACCCCGACTACGACACCCGCCGAAGCGACAACCAATGGGCTTACCAAGGCGCCAAGAAGGTGGTCGATGTGTATGGCTTGTGGCGTTACTCGGCCTCCACAGCCGTGCGGCTGACGGTGAGCAACCTCACGCCCTCAGACTACATCACCGGTTCGACCTACAGCGGCAATGGCGTCTCTGAAACGGCTCGCACCACCACGCGCAATTGGCAAAACGTGACGCTGCGTTTGGAGATGAAGATTTAAGTCACGCCGTTGCTGTGCCTATACCATCCCGTTGCGATGGGCCAACTCGACAAACAGGCCTGAGTGGTCCAAATCGGTCAGACCGTGGTCAATCGCTTGGGCGTAAAGTTGTTCAAACAGCGCACTGATGGGGGCTTCAAACCCCAGTGACTGCGCGGTGTCCAGGGCATTGCGCATGTCTTTGAGCAAAATTTTCGCGCATCCCCCGACTACAGCGAACAAGCGGGCGGGTTCAAATTGAAAGCGATTGTGGCGGCTTTTGGTGCGGCCATGGGCCGCACGTTGTCACCTGCGGTGTGTCAAGATAAGGTCTGCGCTGGCACACTGCGTTTAACACCCTTTGCATCACCTCAGTTCACTCTAGGAAATCCCATATGACTTCAAGTTCTGCGCCCGCCAAACCGCCCCGTGCCCGATCCGGCGCGTGGTACGACAGCTTGTACAACAACCGTGCCTTGGTGCCCGACTTTGCCGATCATTTTGCGCTCTGGCAAAGTGCCTCCCAGGCCGTGCGCAACCAAGTGGCCTGCACACTGGATGTGGCTTACGGCACGGGTGTGAATGAGACGCTGGACATCTTTCCAGCGGCGCAGCCTCATGCGCCGGTGGTGGTGTTCATTCACGGCGGGTACTGGCGCAGCCTGGATAAATCAGACCACTCCTTTGTGGCGCCAGCCCTGCAAGCCATGGGCGCTTGCGTGGTGATTGTCAATTACGCCTTGTGTCCGAGCACGCAGGGTCAAACTGTCACCGTGCCGGACATCGCTTTGCAAATGACCCGCGCTTTGGCGTGGACGCATCAGCACATTGCAGCGCATGGCGGAGACCCTGGGCGCATCACCTTGGCCGGACATTCCGCGGGGGGGCATTTGGCGGCCATGCTGCTGGCCACCGACTGGAAGCAAGTGAACGCCAAGCTGCCGGTTCACTTGGTGCGCAAAGCGTTGTCGATCTCGGGATTATTCGATCTGGCCCCGGTGCGCAAGGCGCCGTTCATTCAAAGCTCTTTGCACCTGACGCCCAAGCAAGTGCGACAAACCAGCCCGGCGCTGTGGGCGTCACCGCGTCAGCGCACCCTGTACACCGTGGTTGGGGGGCTGGAGAGTGGTGAGTTTTTGCGCCAAAACCGCTTGATACACCAGACCTGGGGACCACGCACCGTGCCCGTTTGTGAAGCCCTTGAAGGTTGCAACCATTTCAGCGTGTTGAGTGAGTTGATCCGCCGTGGCAGCCGATTGAATACGCTGATGCAAGAGCTGATCGCGCGCTGAAGCGGGGGGGGCAGAAATCCAATAAAAAGCCCCAGCAACGGCAAAGCTGTGGGGCTTCATTCAAGCCGCGGGCGCGGCTGCACTTCAAAGTGTATTCGTCAGATCATTCCGGTTCGATCTTCGCGTCGCGCACCACCTTGGCCCATCGCGGCGCTTCGGTTTTGATCAACGCCGCAAATTGCTCGGGTGTGCCGCCACCCACTTCGTTGCCTTGGCTCAAGATTTTTTCTTTCACCTCGGGGTCTTGCAAAGCCTTGTTGCAAGCGGCGTTCAGCTGCTTGATCAAGTCGGCGGACATGCCTTTGGGGCCGATCAAACCTTGCCAGTTCATGACTTCCACTGCGGGAAAACCTTGTTCGCCCATGGTCGGGATATCAGGGGCCAGCGGTGAGCGGGTTTTGCTGGTGATGGCCAAGGCGCGCAGACGACCCGCCTTGATCGCGGGCATGGCGCTGTACATTTGCTCAAACATCATGTGCACTTGCCCGCCCATCAGGTCGGTGGCACCGGCCGAGCCGCTCTTGTAGGGCGCGTGAATCATGTCAATGCCCGCCGCATTTTCAAACAAGGCGCCACTCAAATGGTGCGAGCCGCCAATGCCGCCCGAGGCGTAACTCAGTTTGCCGGGGTTGGCTTTGGCGGCCGCCACCAGGTCTTTCACGGATTTATACGGTGAGTCGTTGCGCACCATCAAAATCAACGGGCCGCGCTCGATCAGACAGATCGGGGTCAAATCGTTTTGCGGATCGAAGTTGAGTTTTTTAAACAAAGAGGGGTTCACCGCCAAGGGGGCAAAGTTGCCCATGCCCAAGGTGTAGCCGTCAGGTTTGCCGCGTGCAATGGCTTCGGTGCCGATGTTGCCGCCGGCGCCGGCTTTGTTGTCAATGATGATGGGCTGGCCCAGCAACAGGGTCATGGCCTTGGCCACTTGGCGTGAACGCGAGTCGGCATTGCCACCGGCCGCATACGGGCAGACCCAGGTGATGGGCTTGCTGGGAAATTTGTCTTGTGCTTGCGCCCAAGCCGGCACCACCAGTGCGCCGCTGGTGGCTTGCAATAATTGTCTTCTTTTCATGAAATTCCCTTGAGTTGATGACCTTGTGAATCAGGCCTGGATCAAATTATAAAAGTCTGCTGATGCTCGCATATGCGCAATCTTCCTTATGCGAATTGCCCCATGATGGATCGTGCGGGGCCGTTCAAGCCGGTAAAAACCGCTCGACCAGCAAACTCCAATAGGCCGAACCAATGGCCACGTTGTTGTCGTTAAAGTCGTACCCCGGGTTGTGCACCATACAGGCGCCATGGCCATCGCCGCTGCCGTCGCCGTTGCCAATCAGCAAGTAGCAGCCGGGCACTTTTTCCAACATGAACGCAAAGTCTTCGCTGCCCGTCAGGGCTTGGCCTTGGCGCGTGACGTTGGCCTCGCCCACCAGCTCTTCGCCCACACTGCGGGCAAAATCGGTTTCGGCCAAGGTGTTGACCAATACGGCATAGCCGCGTTGGTAATCGATGCTGGCTTTGACGCCATAGCTTTGGGCTTGGGCATGCACCAGCTCTTTGATGCGGGTCTCTAACAGTTGGCGCACTTCGCGGTCCAGCGAGCGCACGCTCAACCTCAAAGTGCAGGTTTGCGGGATTACGTTGTTGGCCACGCCGGCGTTAAAGGCGCCCACGGTGATGACGGCCATGTGCAATGGGTCTACATTGCGCGAGACAATGGTTTGCAAGGCCATCACAATCGCCGAGCCCGCCACGATGGAATCTACCGCCTTGTGCGGCACCGCACCGTGGCCCCCCACGCCCTCCAGCGTGATGGTCACGTTGTCGGACGAGGCCATGGCAGGGCCATCGCGAAACACCAGCTTGCCTTGCGGGTGGCTGGGCATGTTGTGCATCGCAAAAATGGCGTTACAAGGGTATTTGGTGAACAATCCGTCTTCCATCATCTTCAAGGCGCCGCCCAAACCTTCTTCGGCGGGTTGAAAAATCAGGTTCACGGTGCCAGAGAACTGGCCTTTTTGCGCAATGTGTTTGGCCGCGGCGAGCAACATGGCGGTGTGCCCGTCATGGCCGCAGGCATGCATGATGCCGGTGTGGCAACTGGCGTAAGCCAGACCCGTGGCTTCGTCGATCGGCAAGGCGTCCATGTCGGCGCGGATGCCGATGGATTGGCTGCCGCTGCCGCGTTGCAACTGACCCACCAAACCGGTGCCACCCAAGCCGCGCTCCACTTTGTAGCCCCAAGCGATGAGTTGCTCGGCGACCAAATCGCTGGTGCGGTATTCCTTGTAACCCATCTCCGGGTGTTTGTGGATGTCGCGCCGCACGGCAATGAATTCATCGGCCTCGCCCTGCAGGGCCTGGAGTTTGTCGTGTAAAAAAGCATCGCGAGGGGCGTTCATCGAAGTCACCTTTCAAAGCAAGTTGGGAGTGCTAGCTCTGCGAGGGTAAACGATTTGCCGACCCAAGGGGACAGGGCTTTCCCCTGATTGAAAGGGCTGATGGGGTGGCGAGAATAAGGCTGAAACCCCAGAAAGAATGGCAATGCAAGAATGGATTTTCCCCTTGGGTGTGGCCTTGCTGGGCTATACCGTTTTGGGGCTCACGGGGTTTGGCTCCGCCTTGGTGATCGTGCCCTTGCTAGCTTGGCAATGGCCTTTGCCTGAAGTCGTGGCCTTGACCTTGCTGCTGGATGTGCCCGCATCGGCTTTGCACAGTGGCTTGAACTGGCGCCGGGTGCAGTGGCCTGAGTTGCAGCGGCTGTTGCCCGGCTTGGTGGTGGGGACGGTGATCGGCTTGTGGTTGGTCCAGCAAATGCCCGCTCGTTGGCCCCTGCTGCTGCTGGGTGTTTATGTGGCTTTTGTGGGTTTGAATGCCTTGCGCCAACCGGTGGCGAACCGCGCACCGGCTGCGCCCGTCTGGGCTTATGGGGTCGGATTGGGCATCGGCGTGGTGGAAATGCTGTTTGGCACCGCAGGCCCCTTGGTCGTCGCCTGGCTGTCACGCCGTGTGCCAGATGTACAGCAGATGCGTGCCAGCACGCCCATGATCATCACCCTCGCAGCCAGTACCGTTTTGGTGGGCCTGGCGCTGGAGGGGCGCTTGTCCAGCCCACAGTTGTGGTCGCGTTGGTCGGTGCTGATCATTGCGGCTTTGGTTGGCGTGGGCCTGGGCCACCGACTGGCTAGCCATTTTTCCGTGGCGCGCTTGCGCCAGCTCATTTGCAGCCTGCTGGTGGTCAGCGGCGGGATGCTGGCCTTGAACGCGCTGCGTTAAGGCCAGTCAGGATCACATCAGCAGGTGCTCACCAGCGTTGTCGCCGCCCAAGGTGACGTAATTGACTTTGCGAATGTCCATCAGCTTGGTGCCGCCGGCATAGCTGATCGAGCTTTGCACGTCTTGCTCCATCTCGATCAAAGTGTCGACCAGCTTGCCCTTGATGGGTTCCAAGATGCGCTTGCCTTCGACGTGCTTGTATTCGCCCTTGTTGAAATCAGACGCCGAGCCGTAGTATTCCTTGAACATCTCGCCATCGACTTCCACTGTTTTGCCGGGGGACTCTTCGTGGCCGGCAAACAGCGAGCCGATCATCACCATGGAGGCGCCAAAGCGGATGCTCTTGGCAATGTCGCCATGGCTGCGGATGCCGCCGTCGGCAATGATGGGTTTGGTGGCCACGCGGGCGCACCACTTGAGCGCGGAGAGTTGCCAGCCGCCTGTGCCGAAACCGGTTTTCAGTTTGGTGATGCAAACCTTGCCTGGGCCCACTCCCACTTTGGTGGCGTCAGCGCCCCAGTTTTCCAAATCGATCACGGCTTCGGGCGTGGCCACGTTGCCGGCAATCACAAAGCTGGTGGGCAGCTTGGCCTTGATATAGCCAATCATGTCGCGCACGCTGTCGGCGTGGCCGTGAGCAATGTCGATGGTGATGTAGTCAGGCACCAAGTGTTCAGCAGCCAACTGGTCCACCGCGGCACGGTCCGGGGCCTTCACGCCCAGGGAGATCGAGGCATACACCCCTTTGCCATGCATATCACGCACGAACTGGACGTTGTCCAGATCAAAGCGGTGCATCACGTAAAAATAGTTGTTTTGCGCCAACCACAGGCAGATCGACTCGTCGATCACCGTTTTCATATTGGCTGGCACCACCGGTAGGCGGAACTTGCGGCCTCCGAGTTCGACTCCGGCATCGCACTCCGAACGGCTTTCCACCCGGCATTTGCGGGGCAATAACAAAATATGGTCGTAATCAAAAATTTCCATGAATACCAAGCTCCAAAAAGGATCGTTGAAAGAACGAATGAGCGCTTGGCTTGGCCGGTTTTTTGACGAAAAAAAACCGGGCGCAAGAATCTTGGGCCCGGTGTCTGATTGTACCCGCATTACCTGACAGGTTTGTGGGCCATCATGAAAGTTAAAGACCCCAAGGCCGAAAGTACCGCCAAAACGGTAAATCCGCCTTGGTAATTCCCCATCCAGTCGGCCATCATGCCGGCAATCATGGGGCCACCGATTTGCCCCAATGCAATGATGGCCGCTGAAATGCCCAAAATCGTACCAATGGCATTGCGCCCGAAATAGTCGGCCCGAATGGCTTGCATGAAAGGCCCCCGCAAGCCCCAGGCGAAGCCGTGAAACAGGGCGAAGCCCAACAACATGGGCATCGCAACCGCAAAGGTCAAACACAGCAGCCCCAAGGCATGGGCCAGCATGCACAGTGCCGCGACTTTGCGCTTTTCAAACCGGTCACCCATGGCGGCGCCCAACAGCACGCCACCGACTTGACAAAAAGTCATCACCAAAATCACCCAACTAGCGGTTTCAACGGAATAGCCCAGACCTTCTTTCATATGCGAAATGGCATGCACATTCACGGCCGAGACCACCAGCAAGGCCAGGCCATGCCCCAAAGCCAGCATCCAAAAGGCGCGGGTACGCAAGGCTTGTGAGGCTGTGAAATCAGGGGCCTGTGCGCTCGGGTGATCCGCGTGTTCGGTGTGTTGGCGTGAAGGGGCAATGCCGTCCACATGTTCGCCGTGGTCGTGGGGGCGCCGCAAAATGATGCGCGCTAATGGCAGGCCGACGAACAGCACAATGAGTCCTGTGCCGACGGAGGTGGCGCGCCATCCCCAATGGCCCATGCTCCAGGCCATGGCTGGTACGGCCAAGCCGCCAGTGGCCAAGCCCAGGCTCATCAAAGACAGGGCGCGGGCACGAAATTTTTCAAACCAGTGCACCAAAGCCACAGACAAAGGGAAATAGCCGCCCAAACTGGAGCCGATGGCCATCAAGATGGCACTGGCGTAGAACAGGCCTACGCTTTGGACTTGGCTGAGTAAAAGCAAGCCTGCGCTGAACAACACCATGCCCCAGCGAATCATCAGCTGAGGCCCGACACGGTCCATCACCCAGCCCAGCACAGGTCCAATGATGGCGGACTCCACGGATTGCAAGGCTGCTGCGCCTGACAATGTGGTTTTGCTCCAGCCCATTTCCTCAGACAGGATGGCGATGTACAAGCCCATGGCCTGTGTGAGGAAGGCGGCCAGTAAAAATTGGATACCAAAGGCCGCTCCCACCATGCGCCAACCGTAAAAAATTTTCATGCCGCAGGGGGTTGCCAAAAACGGGGAACACAACAAAGCAGCGGCGCAAGCATGAAAGTCCTCGATCGGGTGATGAGTCATCGTGGCACACGACCCGCCTGACCCATGTCGCTGACTCGACCCGAAGGGATGTTTCTACAATCACCCCATGCCCTCAGAATTTACATCGACCGCTTTCGCGTTTTCACAGACCGCCACGCCAACACTCCTGAACAACCTCAATGAGGAGCAACTGCGTGCCGTGACCCTGCCCGCCGAGTCGGCCTTGATTTTGGCGGGCGCAGGTTCGGGTAAAACCAAGGTCCTCACCACCCGCATTGCCTGGTTGCTGCAGACCTCGCAAGTCTCGCCTGGCGGCATTTTGGCGGTGACATTCACCAATAAGGCTGCGAAGGAAATGAAGCTGCGCCTGCAGTCCATGCTGCCGGTGAACGTCAACGCCATGTGGATAGGCACCTTTCATGGCCTGTGCAACCGGTTTTTGCGCGCGCATTACAAGCTGGCGAATTTGCCTCAGACTTTCCAGATCTTGGACACGCAAGACCAGTTGTCGGCCGTCAAACGCCTGTGCAAACAGTTCCATGTGGACGAAGAGCGTTTTCCGCCCAAGCAAGTGCAGTACTTTATTTCGGGTTGCAAAGAAGACGGCCAACGCCCACATGACGTGGTGGTGCGCGACGACGAGACCCGAAAAAAAGTGGAGCTGTATGCCTTGTACGAAGAACAGTGCCAGCGCGAAGGCGTGGTGGATTTTGGTGAATTGATGCTGCGCTCGTATGAGCTGCTGCGTGACAACGAGCCGGTGCGCTCGCACTACCGGGCGCGATTTAAGCATGTGCTGATCGATGAGTTTCAAGATACCAACAAGTTGCAATACGCCTGGATCAAAATGCTCACCGGCATGCCGTCTGAGGGCGGCAGCGCCGTGCTGGCGGTGGGCGATGACGATCAAAGCATTTACGCTTTTCGCGGCGCGCGCGTGGGCAATATGGCCGACTTTGTGCGCGAGTTTGGTGTGCGCCATCAAATCAAGCTGGAACAAAATTACCGCAGCTACAGCAACATTTTGGACTCGGCCAACGCGCTTATCAGCAACAACAAAAATAGACTCGGTAAAAACCTGCGCACCACCCAGGGCGCGGGAGAGCCGGTGCGCATGTACGAGTCCACCAGCGACTTTGCCGAGGCGCAGTGGTTGGTCGATGAAATGCGTCAGCTCGTCAAAGGCGATGGGTTCAGTCGCAAAGAAATTGCCGTGCTGTATCGCAGCAACGCCCAAAGCCGGGTGATGGAAACTGCGCTGTTCAACGCCGGCATGCCGTACCGTGTGTATGGTGGTTTGCGCTTTTTTGAGCGCGCCGAAATCAAGCACGCCTTGGCTTATTTGCGCTTGTTGGAAAACGCCAACGACGACACCAGTTTTTTACGCGTGGTGAACTTTCCGCCACGCGGCATCGGTGCACGCAGCATTGAGCAGTTGCAAGACATTGCCCGCACCTCGGGTTGCTCGCTGCACGACGCGGTGAGCGCCGCAACCGGCAAGGCCGGCGCGAACCTGGGCGGCTTTGTGGCCATGCTGGATGTGTTGCGTGAGCAGATCGCAGGCATGACACTGCGCGAAATCATCGATTTGTTGTTGGACAAAACTGGCCTGCTGGCCCATTACCGCGCAGACAAAGACGGCGCCGACCGGGTCGAGAACTTGGAGGAATTGGTCAACGCGGCCGAGAGCTTTGTCACCATCGAAGGCTTTGGCCGTGATGCCGTGGCCATGACCCAATCGACTGGGGGTGCTGGCCCCGCACTCACGCAAAGTCCGGTGAGCCAAGGCTTGACTTCCAGTGCGGTTGCCAGCGATGGTGATTTGGCGAGCGAAACTATTCCTAATTTTGAAGAGACCGGCGAGGTCATGTCGCCGCTGGCCGCCTTTTTGACGCACGCGGCTTTGGAAGCCGGTGACAACCAGGCCCAGGCCGGCGAAGATGCGGTGCAGCTGATGACGGTGCATGCCAGCAAGGGCTTGGAGTTTGATGCGGTGTTCATCACCGGCCTGGAAGAAGGCTTGTTTCCGCACGAAAATGCGATGAACGATTACGACGGTCTGGAAGAAGAGCGCCGCCTGATGTACGTGGCCATCACACGGGCGCGCAAGCGCCTGTACATCAGCCATTCGCAAACCCGCATGCTGCACGGCCAGACGCGTTACAACGTTAAGAGCCGTTTTTTGGACGAGCTGCCCGAAGCCTGTTTGAAATGGATCACGCCCAAGAGCGGCGCCTTTGCCACCGGCTTGGGCGGCGGTTGGAACAGTCCGGCACAAGCCAAGCCCGCTTGGGGCCACAGCAGCTTGAGCAGCAGCGACACCTTCAAGAGCCCGCCGGTGCCAGTGCAAAAAGCAGAGCCCGAGCATGGCATCAGGTCGGGCATGAAAGTGTTCCACAACAAGTTTGGTGAAGGCAAAGTGCAAGCCGTCGAAGGGCAGGGCGCGGATGCGCGGGCCCAGGTCAACTTCTCGCGCCATGGTGTCAAATGGCTGGCGCTGTCGGTGGCCAAACTCACGCCCGTTTAAATTCATTTCCCATCGATTTTTTTGAAGAAAGAACCCCATGAAAATTGGAAAAGACAGCGTTGTGACCATGAGCTACAAAGTGGTTGATGCCCAAGGCAAGACACTGGACCAGTCGCAAGAACCCACAGCGTATTTGCACGGTGGCTACGACAACACCTTGCCCAAGATTGAAGAGGCGCTAGACGGCCAAGAGGTGGGCTTTGCGACCACCTTGAAGTTGGCCGCCGTTGATGCTTTTGGTGAGCGCAATGAGGCTTTGGTGCAGACCATTCCCAAAACCGAGTTTCCTCCTGGCGTGAAGGTGGGCGGGCAGTTGCGCGGCCGTGCCGAAGACGGCAGCGAACAGGTGTTCACCGTGGTCAAAATCAAAGGCGACAAAGTTTTGCTCGACGGCAACCACCCTTGGGCGGGGCAAGACCTGAGCTTCAGTTTGAAAGTGATTGAAGTTCGCGCGGCTTCAGAGGACGAGGTGACGCACCGCCACGCGCATGGTGCGCACGGCCATCACCATTGAGTCCAGCCACGGCCCTTGAACAAGCCCTGTGATCAGGGCTTGGGGGCTGCTGTTTCGGCGGGCAGCATCTCGCCAAAACAATCGCGGACGCTGAAGTACACCGAGGTGAAAAACATCGCCGCCATCAAGAGGGCGACGGGGGTCATCACAGTTTCGGCCAGGTTTTGCTCTCCGATCAAGCTGACCACGAACAAAATCACCATGCCGGTGCTCAAAAACACGCACAACCAGGCCATGGTGTAGACCGTGAATGCCCCCAGATTTCGCCAACAGGCCACTAGGCTAAAGAACAGGCTTTTGACTGGCGGCACGCCATGCCAGTGCAGCAGAGCCGGGGCATGCCAGAACATCATCGACAGGGGGAGGTACAAACCCATGGCCAGCCACATGGCGTTTTGAAAGGCCGGGTTGTTCACTTTGTCGGCGGTGATTGGCGCGCCCATCAGGTAGACGCCGGCAAACAATCCGCCATCGATCAGGGTCGAGACGCCCATCACGGCAATAAAGCCAAAGGCATACAAGCCGCCCAGCACCAGCATGTCTTTCACCCCAGCTTTGCCGCTGCGAAAAGCCACCAGCAAAATGCCCGGCATGGGGAACTTGCCCTGCTCGGCCACAGCGGTGGCGGCCATCAGTCCCAAAGTCATGGCGGGCAGCAACACCAGTGCCAGCACATTGCCCACGAGCGGAATCATGGACGCTACCGAGACCCAGGCCATGAATAAAAAGAACAGGCCCGACATGGCCAAGGGTTGCTTCCAGAAAGTACGAATACCTTGGCGCACCCAGACGAAGCCGGTGCGGGGTGTCACGATGTTCAGTTTCATTCAGTGCTTTTTAAAAAAAGAATTTCACAGCGCAAGGGGGTGCGCCACACGTGCGCGCAGCACCCTTTCAAAGTGAGTGGGGTCGTGCGGCGTGAGCATGGCCGCTTCGCGCGGCAGATGAAAGTCCCACAAGCGCGAGATCCAAAAACGCAGGGCTGCGGCACGCAGCATCGCTGCCAGCAACTGGCGCTCGGCGCCACTCAAAGGGCGCACCTGTTGGTAGGCGGCGATCATGGCCTGGGCACGAGCTGCGTCATGCGCGCCGCTGGGCAGGTCAATGCACCAGTCGTTCAGGCACACGGCCAAGTCAAACAGCCAGGTGTCGACCCCGGCAAAGTAAAAATCAAAAAAACCGGTCAACTGCTCGCCGTCAAACATCACGTTGTCGCGAAACAAGTCGGCATGCACCGGGCCGCGCGGCAGGGCGGCATAAGCGCTGCTGGCGGCTGTGTGGTTTTGAAAGGCCAGCTCGCTGCGAATCAAGGCGGCTTGTTCGGGCGTCAAATACGGCAGCACCACGGGCACGGTTTCGTTCCACCAGGGCAGGCCGCGCAAATTGGGCTGACTGCGGTTGTAATCCTGCCCGGCCAGGTGCATGCGGGCCAGCATGTCGCCCACGGCGGCGCAATGCACGGCTTGGGGTTGCAACTGGCTTTTACCGGTCAGTTTGTTGACCACGGCCGCAGGTTTACCGCACACGGTGTGCAAGATGTCGCCATCTGTATTGGCGGCAGGGTTGGGCACCAAAATCCCGCGCTCGGCCAAATGCTTCATCAAATGGAGATAAAAAGGCAGTTGTTCAAAGCCCAAACGCTCAAACAAGGTCAGCACATATTCGCCGCGATCGGTGGTGGCGAAGTAGTTGGTGTTTTCGATCCCGCCCTCAATGCCGCGCAGGGCGGTGAGCTGGCCCAGATTCAGGGCTTGCATCAGGTCATTGGCCTGGGTTTCAGTGACTTCGGTGAATACCGCCATGGTTGCAATCAAAAATAACCGGAGAGCGCCGGTGTGTTGTCCAGCCTCCGATTGTAGGGGGCGTCAACGGCCTGCTCAGTCTTGGCGGGAATGACTTTGCAGAGCGAAATCGCGGGGCGCAGGCAAATCATGCGACACTTTGAATTTTGATTACGCTGAGGAAGTGAAATGATTCAAGGTGCCTGTCTGTGTGGGGCCGTGAGTTGGCAGTTTAAAGGCCATCCTGACGGTGCAACCGCCTGCAATTGCACAGCTTGCCGACGGTACGGTGTGCTTTGGGCCTATGACTATGTGGATGAAGGCATCACCACCTCAGGCACGACTCGGGCCTATGTCCGAGGCACGGCGCTGGAGTTCCATTTCTGTCCCGATTGCGGGTGCGTGGCATTTTGGCGGGGGTTGCACAAAGATGAACACGGGCGCATTCGAATCGCGGTGAATCTTCGGCTGGCCATGCCTGAAGCGGTGGCCCAGATTCCGATCGATCATTTCGATGGACTGGGCACGTTTGAAGATTTGCCCAGGGATGGCAAATGTGTGGCGGACTATTGGTTCTAGTTCTGAGGTCCATGGCCCCGTGCACAATTGGGGGATGAGCGAAAACATTTCCCCTAAAAAGACCTTGCTGCTGGTGGACGGCTCCAGCTACCTGTACCGCGCTTTTCACGCCATGCCCGACCTGCGGGCCGTGCCTGGCGACCCGACCAGCCCCGCCACGGGTGCGATTCGCGGCATGATCAACATGATGGAGCGTCTGCGCAAGGATGTACCTGCGCTCTACGCCGCTTGCGTTTTTGACGCCAAAGGCCCGACCTTCCGGGACGATATGTATCCCGAGTACAAGGCCCACCGCAGCCCCATGCCGGACGACCTGCGCGCGCAGATCGAACCCATCCACGAGCTGGTGCGCCTGATGGGCTGGACGGTGCTGGACGTCCCTGGGGTTGAAGCCGACGACGTGATCGCCACGCTGGCGCACACGGCTGCGCAGCAGGGCATTGAGGTGACGGTGTCCAGCGGCGACAAGGATTTGAGCCAGTTGGTGAACGAGCACATCACCATCATCGACACGATGAACGGCAAGGTGCGCGATGTGGCGGGCGTGACCGAAGAATTTGGCGTGCCGCCCGCACTGATGATTGACTACCAGACTTTGGTGGGCGACCCGGTGGACAACGTGCCCGGCGTGCACAAAGTGGGCCCCAAAACTGCCGCCAAGTGGCTGATGGAATACGGCTCGCTCGACAAACTCATGGAAAACGCCCACGAGATCAAGGGCGTAGCGGGCGAGAACCTGCGCCAGGCGGTGGACTGGCTGCCCAAGGGCCGCGCCCTGGTGACCATGAAAATCGATTGCGACCTGAACGGCTGGTTGCCCGATTTGCCTTCACTGGCCAGCCTGCACCTGCACGAGCCAGACAAGGACAAGTTACTGAATTTTTACCAGACCTATGGCTTTAAAGGTCTGGTGCAGTCCATGGGCGGTGCGGTGCCAGCCCCGGCGGTCAAACCCAAGGCCGGCAAGGCCAAAGACACGGGCATGGGCGATTTGTTTGGCCAAGCTGAAACTGACGAGCCGGCCCACCCTGCCGAGCTCGATAACAGCGCCAGTTCGGTGCAAGGAGACTTGAACTACGAAACCGTGACCACCTGGGCGCAGTTGGACCATTGGCTGGCCCGCCTGGCCGCGGCCGATTTGGTGGCGCTGGACACCGAAACCACGTCCCTCGACGCCATGAAGGCCGAGTTGGTAGGCCTGAGCCTGAGCGTCAAGCCCGGCGAGGCGGCCTATATTCCCCTGGCGCACAACGGCCCGGGTGCCCCTGCTCAATTGCCCCTGGCCGAGGTGTTGGCCAGGCTCAAGCCCTGGCTGGAAGACGCGAGCCGCGCCAAGCTGGGCCAAAACATCAAATACGACCGCCATGTGTTGGCCAACCAAGGCATTGAGGTGCACGGCTACCTGCACGACACCATGCTGCAAAGCTATGTACTGGAAGTGCACAAGCCGCACAGCCTGAGCAGCTTGGCACTGCGCCATGTGGGCCGCGCAGGCTTGGCCTATGAAGACCTGTGCGGCAAAGGGGTGCACCAGATTCCGTTTGCCCAGGTGGAAGTGGTGCGCGCCGCTGAATACGCCTGCGAAGACGCCGACCAAACCCTGGACGTGCATCGGGTGCTGTGGCCGCGCATCGAACAAGACGCCAAATTACGCGCTGTGTATGAGTTGGAAATTGCGACCAGCGAAGCCTTGTTTCGCATCGAGCGCAACGGTGTGCTGATCGACGGGCCTACCTTGGCCACGCAAAGCGCCGCTTTGGGCTTGCGCATCGTGCAGCTCGAAACGGAGGCCTATGCGATTGCCGGTCAGCCCTTCAATCTGGCCAGCCCCAAACAATTGGGCGAGATTTTCTTTGACAAGCTGGGCCTGCCGGTCATCAAAAAAACGGCTACGGGTGCGCGCAGCACGGACGAAGAAGTACTGGAAAAACTGGCCGAAGACTACCCGCTGCCGGCGCGTATTTTGGAGCACCGCAGCCTGTCCAAACTCAAAGGCACTTACACCGACAAGCTGGCGCAGATGGCGTTGCCGCGCATGGGCCGCGTGCACACCCACTATGCGCAAGCGGTGGCGGTGACCGGGCGTTTGTCCAGCAATGAGCCGAATTTACAGAACATTCCGATCCGCACCGCCGAAGGACGCAAGGTGCGTGAAGCCTTTGTGGCCCCGCCCGGCTATGTGATTGCCAGTGCCGATTACAGCCAGATCGAGCTGCGCATCATGGCCCACTTGAGTCACGATGAGGCTTTGCTGCGTGCTTTTCATGAAGGCTTGGACGTGCACAAAGCCACGGCGGCTGAAGTGTTTGGCGTGCAGGTGGATCAGGTCTCAAGTGAGCAGCGCCGTTATGCCAAGACCATCAACTTTGGTTTGATTTACGGCATGAGCGCGTTTGGTTTGGCCAAGTCGCTGGGCATTGACAACACGGCCGCCAAAAACTACATCACCCGTTATTTCGAACGCTTTTCTGGCGTGAAAAAGTACATGGACGAAACCCGCCAGCAGGCCAAAGCCCAAGGCTATGTGGAAACGGTGATGGGGCGGCGCCTGTATTTGTCTGAAATCAATTCGCCCAACGGCCCGCGCCGCGCCGGCGCTGAGCGAGCGGCCATCAACGCACCGATGCAGGGTACGGCGGCCGACTTGATCAAGTTGAGCATGGTGGCGGTGCAAAAGGCGCTGGACGAGCAGCGGCGCAAAACCCGCGTGATCATGCAGGTGCACGACGAATTGGTGTTTGAAGTGCCCGAGGACGAGGTGGATTGGTTGAAGCTGGAGATTCCGCGCCTCATGGCCGGTGTGGCCGCGCTCGCCGTGCCTTTGCTGGCCGAAGTGGGCGTGGGGGCTAACTGGGATCAGGCGCACTGAGCGCGATAAAAGCGCCATAAAAGCGCCATATGCGCCTTAACCCCGGTATCACCCGGTGGCTCGTCAATGACTTAAAAAGGCACGATCTGCCAAGCGCCAGGACACTGGGTCACGTTGGGGTAGTACTGCTGGTAAGGCTGGCAGTAGTAGCGAACGCGTGACGGGTCGGTGATCACCGCGGGTTGCTGCGGGTAGATCACTTGCGGTTGCTGTACCACCACGGGCGCTGGCATGGCGGCGTAAATGGCGCCGCCCACAATCGCTGCGCCCAATAGCGGCGCGACCCAGCCGCCACCATAACCGCCACCATAACCGCCCCGATAGCCACCGCCGCCGTGTCCCCCATAGTTCCGCTGGGGGAAACCCTGGCCAAAGCCATGGCCGCCACCACCTCCGCCACCTACACCGCCGCCATGCATGGCCATCCCGCCCATGCCATGGGACTCGGCTTGCGCGTTGCCCGTGGCGCCCGCCAAGGCGCTGAACAATGTCAATGCAATCAAACCGGTGCGCAGGGTGTTCATGGGGAGGACCTTTCTGGGTGGGCTGTGGCATCTGCCGCAGTCTCGTCCTTGAATAACGTGATAGGTTGTGCTGCGGATGACAGCCGTCCAAGATCCTGTAACCAAGCGTAAGGGAATCCAGGCGCGACACCGGGGGTGTCGAATAGAAAAGATAATGTCAGCTTTTGGGGCCCGCGCCCTTCGAACTGAACACGCTTTAAAACCCAAGACGGAGATCGCAATGCCCCATTTACATCAAGACACCCAGGCCCTTTTGAATGTGTCAGAAGCGACAGCCAACCAGTACGCGGGCAGCACGCGCCGTTTTGCTTTGCAAGCGGCCCTGGGCGTCGGTTATGCGGCGGCGGCCCTACCTGTCGTGGCGCAAACGGCGATCAAAACCTCGGCTCAAGGCTTGATCAGCGGTGAGGTTACAGTGGACGTGAACGGTTTCAAGATGCCGGCCTACCGCTCAGCTCCTGCAGGTGCCGGGCCTTGGCCTGTGGTCTTGGTGATTTCTGAGATTTTTGGCGTGCACGAATACATCGCCGATGTGACCCGCCGTCTGGCGCGTCAGGGCTACATGGCCATCGCCCCCGAATTGTTTGTGCGCCAGGGCGATCCTTCAGCTTATGGCGAGATCGCCAAGTTGCAGTCCGAGGTGATTGCCAAGGTGCCAGACGCCCAAGTCATGAGCGATTTGGATGCGACCGTGGCCTGGGCCGGTCAACACGCAGGCGATACCCGCCGTTTGGCCATCACCGGTTTTTGCTGGGGTGGGCGCATCACCTGGCTGTATGCCGCGCACCAACCCCTGGTGAAAGCGGGCATCGCTTGGTATGGCCGTTTGGTGGGACAAAGCACGGCCTTGACGCCGCGCCACCCGGTAGAGCTGGTGGCCAGTTTGAAGGCGCCGGTGCTGGGTTTGTATGGCGGGGCTGACACCGGCATCCCTCAAGAGTCCATCGTTACAATGCAGCAGGCCTTGGCCCAAGGCAATTCAGCCGCCAAGGCCTCGACTTTCGTGGTCTACCCTGAAACGCCGCACGCCTTTCATGCCGACTACCGCCCCAGTTACCGCGAGGCCGCCGCGCAGGACGGTTGGGGGCGTTTGCAGGCTTGGCTCCAAAAGTATCTTTGACGCACTGACGTGCAAAAGGCGTTTCGCATTCCATGATTTTTTTGAGTATTTTGCTGGGCACCTTGACAGCTGGCATTGGCAGCGTCTGGGTGGCTGCTTGGTTGAGTTATGGCGTGATGAGCCGCTACACCCAGCACATGCTGAGTTTGGCTGCCGGGGCCTTGCTGGCTACTTCGTTCATGCATTTGCTGCCAGAAGCGTTTGAGAGCGCAGTAAGTCCGCGCGATTTGTTTTTAACATTGCTGCTGGGGCTGGTGTTTTTCTTTTTGCTCGACAAGGCTGAGCTGTGGCACCACGGTCATGAGCATGGCGCGGCCCACGGTCACATGGAGCCTGTACACCTTGAATCTGCGCATCACAACCACGTTCATGGTCACGCCCATGATCATGGAAACGGCCATGACCATGGCGCACAGACGGCAGGCGGCTGGGCGGTGCTGGCCGGCGACAGCGTGCATTGCTTTGGCGACGGGATTTTGATTGCTTCAGCCTTCATGGCCGACGTGCGTTTGGGTGCTATAGCGGCGCTGGCCGTGCTGGCACACGAGGTGCCTCACCACATGGGCGACTTGGCGGTGTTGCGCCAAGGTCAAGCCCAGTCCCACAAGCAGGTGGCCGTGCTCAAAGTGTCTTTGGCAGGCGCCGTCACGGCTTTGGGCGGGGCCGTGGGCTTTGTGCTCGTGGAGTCCTTGCACGCTGCATTGCCGTTTTTCTTGGTGATCGCCAGCAGCAGCTTTATTTATGTGGCGCTGGCCGATTTGATCCCGCAGTTGCAAAAGCGCTTGTCGGCGCGTGAAACCGCCGCGCAAATCGCCTGGCTGGCGGTGGGCATGGGCGTGGTGACTTTGGTGAGCACGCTGACCCACAGTCATTGAGGCGTCAGTGCGCGCTCAGCCCTGTGCGCAGGGCAGGCCGGGGGTATTGCTCCATTCGCTCCAACTGCCCGCATACAAAGCGGTGCGACCCAGTCCTGCGATTTCCATTGCCAAGAGATTAGGAACGGCACTCACACCGCTGCCGCAGTGGTGCACCACCGTGCCAGGCTCGCGCCCTGCCAGCAGATGGGCAAACTCTTGTTGCAGTTGCTCAGGGGATTTAAAGAAACCGTCCGCATTCAGATTCTCTGTGAACGGTCGATTCAACGCCCCCGGAATGTGCCCGGCGATCGGGTCCAGTGGTTCGACCTCGCCCCGGTAGCGTGCCGCAGCGCGCGCATCGATCAGGGTTTGCGTTGCGCGCGCGAGCTGTTGCACCACCTCGGTGGTCTGCACCAGTTCGCGCAAGGGGGCATGCAATTGGAAGGGGGTTGCGGCGATGGCGGGGGGCGGGGTGCTGTCACCGCTGCTTTGCACCGAACCGCCTGCGGCCTCCCAGGCTTGCAGCCCACCGTCCAGCACCGCCACAGCGTCGTGCCCCAACCATTTGAGCATCCACCACAGACGCCCGCAGTAGTTGGCGCGGTTGCGGTCATAAACCACGGCTTGCATGGTGTTGGTGAAACCCAGACTGCCCAACCAGGCTGCCACGTGGTCACGTGAGGGCAAGGGGTGGCGTCCACCATTGACCGCCAAGGCGGCGTCGTGGGTGCTCAGATGCTGGTCCAAATGGGCACGCTGTGCGCCGGCCACATGAACTTGGGCAAACAGTGCATCTGCGGCAGCCGGGTTCATCAAGTCGCCGCTGCAGTCAAACACCATCAAAGGCGTGCCTTGGTTTTGCAGCGCTTGCAGTTGCGAGACGGAAATAAGGGTGGTGTACATGGCGTTTCTCCAAACAAATTTCAATGCTCTTCAGCCGGCGCGTTAGGCAATGAACGACTGCGCAAAGCGGTGGCGGCAATGCCGCTGGCGATGATCAGGCCCATGCCCGCCCAGCCCATGAGGGACAGTTCGTCGCCAAACAAAAACAAACCGTACAGCGCTGAAAACACAATCCCTGAATATTGCAAATTCGCCACTACCAAGGTGGCGCCGCTGGTGTAAGCGCGGGTCATGCACAACTGGCCTAGGGCGGCCAGCACCCCAATGGGCAGCAGCCAAAGCGCTTGCGGCCAGCTCCATGCATGAACGCCGGTGAACAGCATGCACACCCCGCCGGTGACAAAGGCGCCCAGAGAAAAGTAAAACACGGTGCGTGTTTCGGGCTCGCCCATGCGGCCCAGTGCGGCCACCTGCATATAGGCCAGTGAGGCGATCAAGCCTGACATCAAACCCATCAGGCCCGCAAACAACTGATCTTTTTCAATGGTCGGGTGCAGGATCATGATGACACCGGCAAAACCCGCCAACAAGGTCAGGACCACCGGGCCTTGTTTGCTGGCGTCTTGCAGTTTGCCCATGACCAAGGTGCCGCCAATCAAAAACACGGCCACCCAAATTCCGCTCATGTAGTTCAGTGTCATGGCCGTGGCCAACGGCAAGTACGCAATCGCATAAAACCAAGCCGACAAAGAGGCTACGCCCACCACCGTGCGCCAGACATGCATCATGGGCACCGGCGTGGCCAGTGATACGCCTTGGCTGCGGCACAGCAGGCCCATGATCACCACACCGATGGCGCCGCGGTAGCACACCAACTCAAAGGTATTGAAGTGGACGGCGGCGAATTTGATGCACACGCTCATCGTCGCAAAAAACAGCGACGCCAGGACCATCCAGGACGCTTGCATCCCGCTGCGTCGTGAGGGCATTACAGCGGGCCCATGGCCCGGCGGTACCACTCATGAAATTGCTGCATGCCATCTTCCATCGGGCTTTGGTAAGGCCCAACTTCGTTGTCGCCGCGAGCCAGCAGGGCTTTGCGCCCGGCGTCCATGCGCTCGCCGATCTCGTCGTCTTCGATGCAAGTTTCCATGTAGGCCGCTTGCTGTGCATCAATGAATTCACGCTCAAACGCCACGATTTCTTCGGGGTAATAAAACTCCACCATATTCATGGTTTTGTTAGGCCCCATCGGGTGCAAGGTGGACACGGTAAGCACATGCGGATACCACTCGACCATGATGTGCGGGTAATAGGTCAGCCAAATGGCGCCGCGCTCGGGCATGGCGCCACTGCGGTAATTGAGAAGTACGTCGTGCCACTTTTTGTAGATGGCCGAGCCCGGTTGGCCAAAGCCACTGGAGACGCCCACGGTTTGCACCGAATAGTGTTCCTTGAACTCCCAGCTCAAATCGTCGCAGGTGACAAAGGAGCCCAGGCCGGGGTGGAAGGGCCCCACATGGTAGTCCTCCAAGTACACCTCAATGAAGGTTTTCCAGTTGTAGTTGCACTCGTGCATCTCCACCCGGTCTAGAGCGTAGCCGGTGAAGTCGAGTTGCGCCCGAGGCCCCATGCCGGCCAAGTCGGCGGCGATGTCGCGGCCGTTGTCCTCAAACAGCAGGCCATTCCATTCCTGTAACTTGTAGTTGTTCAGGTTCAGGCAGGGGTCGCTCGAAAAATGGGGCGCGCCCAGCAGTTGCCCGTTGGGCGCATAGGTCCAGCGGTGCAAGGGGCAAACAATGTTGCCACCCGCGCTTCCTTTTTGTTGCTGCGCGAGATTGCCTCGTCCTTGCAGCATGACCGCTTGGCGATGACGACAGACGTTGGACACCAGTTCGATGCCGTTGCTCGAGCGCACCAATGCCCGTCCCGCGCTTTCTTGCGGCAGGGCGTAATAGTCGCCCAAGTTGGGCACCGCCAGTTCGTGCCCGACATAGCGGGGCCCTCGCTGGAAAATGGACGTGAGTTCGCGCTGGTACAGCGCTTCGTCAAAATAGCTGGAAACTGGTAGTTGGCTTGCGGCCTGCTGCAGTTGAAGACTTAAATCAGACATGGATGTCCTGACCTAGAGACTCCCCCTATGAAGGGGCAGGGAAAGCGCTTAGCGTCTGGGACATTGGCGCGAAAATGGCGGGAATGACCCCGCCGCAGAGGTCCTGATTCTAACTGCTTGGATCTGCCCGATGCTGAGTTTCCTTGGATGGCGTGCATTCACAGGGGACAAAGCGCCTAAAATCAAACCTTTTCTTGGGTTCCCCTGATGCCAAAAGCCGCTTCTAAAGAGACCGCCGCCTTGCCTGCCAGCTACGAAGCGGCCTTGCTGGAGTTGGAGCAACTCGTTGCCCAGTTGGAATCGGGTCAATTGCCACTGGACCAGTTGCTCACGGGCTACCAACGCGGCGCGGTGTTACTGAGTTTTTGCCAGCAGCGCTTGCAAGCGGTGGAAGACCAGATTCAGGTGCTTGACGAGGGCGTGCTCAAACCCTGGTCGGGCAGTGCCGCGTGAGATCCGACATGGCGTTTGCGTTGGCCGATTGGATGAACCCGCACCTGCAAAGCGTCGAGCAGGCCTTGATGCAATGGACAGACCCCGAGGCGCCAGCTGGCTTGGGCCAAGCCATGCGTTACGCCGTGCTGGATGGCGGCAAGCGATTACGCCCTTTGTTGGTGCTCGCCGCGGCCCAGGCCGTGGGCGGCGACCCCGCTAGTTCGGGGCCAGCGGCTTTGCGCGCGGCCTGCGCCATCGAATTGATTCACGCATACTCTTTAGTGCATGACGACATGCCCTGCATGGACAACGATGTGCTGCGCCGAGGCAAACCCACGGTGCATGTGCAGTTTGGCGAAGCCCAAGCCTTGTTGGCGGGCGATGCTTTGCAGGCCTTGGCGTTTGAGTTGGTTACACCTGAAGACGGCAGCGTTCCGCCTTCAGTGCAAGCGGCCTTGGCTGGCCTGCTGGCGCGGGCGGCGGGTTACCAGGGCATGGCCGGAGGGCAGGCGATTGACCTGGCCAGCGTTGGCCTGGCTTTGAGTGAGGCGCAGTTGCGCCAGATGCACCGACTCAAAACCGGTGCCTTGCTGCTGTGCAGCGTGCAAATGGGTGCGGTCTGCGCGGGCCAGCCTGAAACGAGAGTGATGACTGCCCTGCGCCATTTTGGCGAGGCGTTGGGCTTGGCGTTTCAGGTGGTCGACGATATTTTGGATGTCATCTCCGATTCAGCCACTTTAGGTAAAACAGCAGGCAAAGACGTGGCCGCCGACAAGCCCACTTATGTGGCCTTGATGGGTTTGGCACCGGCGCAGGCCTATGCGGCGCAGTTGCACCAGCAGGCCTTGGCCGCTTTGGACGAGAGTGGTTTGCCCTTGGCGCAAACCCGGCCTTTGCGGGCTTTGGCCGATATGGTGATTCACCGGAACAATTGAATTCAGATGCGCTCATTTCTCAATCACATTGACAGCCCTACCGACTTGCGCCGTCTGGCGCGTGCCGACTTACCCCGCTTGGCCCAAGAGTTGCGAGACTGCGTGATCGACAACGTGTCGAAAACCGGCGGTCATTTGAGCTCCAACCTGGGCACAGTCGAACTCACTGTGGCTTTGCATTACGTGTTCGACACGCCCAACGACCGCATCGTCTGGGATGTGGGCCATCAAACCTACCCGCACAAAATTCTGACCGGGCGTCGCGAGCGCATGCCCACCTTGCGCCAGTGGGGCGGTTTGTCGGGCTTTCCCAAGCGCGACGAGAGTCCTTATGACGCCTTTGGCACCGCGCACTCGTCCACGAGCATCTCGGCGGCTTTGGGTATGGCGCTGGCCGCGCGGCAAAAGGGCGAGTCCCGCCATGCGGTGGCGGTGATTGGAGACGGCGCCATGACCGCAGGCATGGCCTTTGAGGCCTTGAACAACGCCGGCGTGGAAGACTGCAAACTGTTGGTGATCCTGAACGACAACGACATGTCGATCAGCCCGCCTGTGGGCGCGCTCAATCGTTATTTGGCGCAGCTCATGAGCGGGCGCTTTTATGCCGCCGCCAAGACGGTGGGTAAAAACGTGTTGAAAAACGCGCCGCCCTTGTTTGAACTTGCCAAGCGTTTTGAAGAGCATGCAAAAGGCATGGTGGTGCCTGCCACCTTGTTTGAGAAATTTGGTTTCAACTACATCGGCCCCATCGACGGCCATGATTTGGAGTCGTTGATCCCGACCCTGGAAAACATCAAGCATTTGTCAGGGCCGCAGTTTTTGCACGTCGTCACCAAAAAGGGTCAGGGGTATGACTTGGCCGAAGCCGACCCAGTGGCCTACCACGGCCCTGGCAAGTTCGATCCCGCCGTCGGTTTGGTGGCGCCCGCTGTGCAACCCAAAACCACCTTCACCCAAGTGTTTGGCCAATGGCTGTGCGACATGGCCGCGCAAGACGATCGCTTGGTGGGCATTACCCCGGCCATGCGCGAAGGCTCGGGCATGGTGGAGTTTCATAAACGCTTTCCCGGTCGTTATTACGACGTGGGCATTGCCGAACAACATGCGGTGACCTTTGCCGCTGGCTTGGCCTGCGAGGGTTTGAAGCCTGTGGTGGCCATTTACTCGACCTTTTTGCAGCGCGGCTACGACCAGATGATTCACGACGTGGCCCTGCAAAACTTGCCGGTGGTCTTTGCCTTGGACCGTGCTGGTTTGGTGGGCGCTGACGGCGCGACCCATGCGGGGGCCTACGACATTGCTTTCATCCGTTGTATTCCGAATATGGCGCTGGCATGCCCTGCGGATGAGCGTGAATGTCGACAGTTGCTCAGCACCGCCTATGCGCAAAACCACCCGGTGGCCGTGCGTTACCCCCGCGGTGCAGGCGCTGGCACCGTGCCTTTAAGCGGGCTGGAGGGCTTGCCCTACGGCCAAGCTGAGATTCGCCGCCAAGGCTCGGGCATTGCCATTTTGGCCTTTGGCACTTTGCTCTACCCCGCGCTGCAAGCGGCTGAAAAGCTCAATGCCACCGTGGTGAACATGCGCTGGGTCAAACCGCTCGACACCGCGATGCTGCTGCAAGTGGCCAGCACGCACGCTCACCTGGTGACGCTGGAAGAGGGCAGCATCATGGGCGGCGCAGGCAGCGCCGTGGCTGAGGCCTTGAATGCCGCGGGCTTGGCCTTGCCTTTATTGCAACTGGGCTTGCCCGACAGCTTCATTGACCATGGCGACCCCGTGAAACTGCTGGCCATGCAAGGCTTAGATGCGGCTGGAATAGAGGCTGCAATTCGCCACCGTTGGCCCTGAATGACCTTGAAAATTCAGGGGCACAAAAAAGGGTAAACCCCGCCCGGCGGGGGGTGGATGTTTTTCTACAATGCAGGTAGACAAAATTGTCTGCTCTCCACACTTGGTTGGTGTTTCAATTAATTTCAGGAGTCTTCTCATGGATCGTCGTTCAATTATCAAAAATGCAGGTATTGCCGGTATCCTCGCTGCCGGTGCAGCACCTGCCGTCCATGCGCAAGCGGCCATTCGCTGGCGCTTGTCTTCGAGTTTCCCCAAACCCCTGGACACGCTGTATGGCAGCGCCGAAGTTTTTGCCAAAGCGGTGAAAAACATGTCGGGTGGCAAGTTTGAGATTTCCACCCACGCGGCCGGCGAAATTATGCCCGCCTTCGGCAACATTGACGCTGTGCAACAAGGCTCGATTGAGATTGCGCACACAGCAGCCTACTATTTCTTTGGCAAAGACCCGACGTTTGCTTTGGGTTGCATCATCCCGTTTGGCTTGAACAGCCGTCAAATGACGGCCTGGATGTTAGAAGGCAATGGCATGAAGTTGATGCGCGAGTTCTACGCCAAGTACAACATCATCAATTTCCCCTGCGGCAATACCGGCGCGCAAATGGGCGGCTGGTTCCGTAAAGAGCTCAAATCGGTGGCCGACATGAAAGGCCTGAAGTTCCGTATTGGCGGCTTTGGCGGCAAGGTGCTTGAGGCGTTGGGCACGATTCCCCAAAACATTCCTGGTGGCGACATTTATCCGGCCTTGGAAAAAGGCACGGTAGACGCGGCCGAATGGGTGGGCCCTTATGACGATTTGAAGTTGGGCTTGAACAAAGTGGCTCCGTTTTACTACTACCCCGGTTTTTGGGAAGGTGGTGCGCAGGTGGATGTCATGATCAATGACAAAGCATTCAACAGCCTAAGCCCAGAAAACAAAGCCATTTTGGAAGCAGCCGCCGCCCAGGCCCATGGCGATATGCAAGCCAAATACGATGCGCGAAACCCAGCTGCTTTGAAACAACTGGTGGGCTCGGGTGCTAAATTGCGCGAATTTCCGAAAGACATCATGCAAGAGTCTTTCAAATCTGCCACCAGGCTCTACGATGAACTGTCCTCAACCAATGAAAGCTGGAAAAAGATTTATGCGGACTACTCCAAGTTCCGTGCAGATCAAAACCTGTGGTTCCGTTTTGCGGAAGCCAAATATGACGATTTCATGCAAGCTCAGAAACTCTGACCCAAAGGTGCTTTGAAACAGTGAGAACCGCGCTGACCAGCGCGGTTTTTTTGTTCTGAAGAGACAAGGCTCAGATGCGGCGAAACGCTTCCAAGCCAATGGCCAAGCGCTCGCATTCACGCTGCAGCGCCGGGTCTGCAATGTAAAAAACGGCAAACTTGCCGGCCAGCGTGCGGACATAAAAACGCGGGGCGATGAGCCACTCCAGTCCCTTGATGCGAATCATCTGGCTGTAAGCCAGTTGCTCAAAGGGCATGTGTTTGTTCCAGATCCAAGACTGGAAAAGGCCTTGGTCATCGATGCGCGTTCGACTTTGGCGCACCTGCAGTGCCGTCCAAGCCAGCAGGACCCAGCCCAAAATAAACCAGCCCGCCCTGCGCAGGCTGTCCCAGCCTTCAGGCTCGCCAAACTTGCCTTGTTGCCACAGCACAAACAACCACCCCCCCAAGCCAGCGACCATCAGCCACACCAAGGCTTGAAAGGTCGTTGAGAAAGCGCGACCTTCGTGTGCCAAACCCTCAGGTGCGAACTCGAAGGGCGCAATGCTGAGGGCAGGCTGTGCGAGCCCAGGGGTCAAAGTTGGTGAAGGGGGCAAAGGGGGTGGCCTTATTTCTTGAACAAGTCGTCAATTTTCTTTTGCTCTTGTGCGGCGCTCTCAGCCGCAGTCGGTTTTGCCCCATCTTGTTTGAGCTCGGCTTCAGGCACGGCTTGTTCTGAAGGCATTTCAATGACCACCTTGTCGAGATCGATTTTTTCTTCTTTGTCGAGGAACATGGTCACCGTTTCAGGCACAAAGATCACGATCACCACCAGCACCAATTGCATGATCACCCATGGAATGGCGCCCATGTAAATGTCGTTGGATTTGATGGGCTTGGGTATGCGGCCTTCTTTGAACAAAGTATCGGCAATGCCGCGCAAGTAAAACAGCGCAAAGCCAAAGGGTGGATGCATGAAGCTGGTCTGCATGTTGACGCACAGCAGCACGCCAAACCACACCATGTCGATGCCCATTTTTTCGGCGACAGGGCCCAGCATCGGCAAGATGATGAAGGCGATTTCAAAGAAGTCGAGGAAGAAGGCTAAAAAGAAGATGAAGATATTCACCACAATCAAGAAGCCCACCTGGCCACCAGGCAAGCCCGACAGCAAATGCTCAACCCATTTGGCTCCGTCTACGCCTTGAAAGACCATCGAGAATACGCGTGAGCCGATCAGAATGAACACCACCATGGCCGTCAAGCGCATGGTGCTGTGCATGGCTTGCCAGATCAATTCTTTGTCCAAGCGCTTGTGTAATGCGGCCAAGAACAAGGCGCCAACACAGCCCATGGCGCCCGCTTCGGTCGGAGTTGCAATGGCGGTGTTGATGCCAGGCAGGCCACCCATGGAGCCCAGCACGGCAAAGATCAGGAAGGCCGAAGGAATGATGCCGCGCAAGCACTTGCCCCACAGCGCCCAACCATTGAGCGAGCGCGCTTCTTTGGGCACCCCTGGCACGTGCGAGGGTTTGATGATGCTGAGCGCAAAGGTGTACAGGGCAAAAATACCCACCTGCAACAGGGATGGTCCCCAAGCCCCTTTGTACATATCGCCCACGGAGCGGCCCAGTTGATCGGCCATTACCACCAACACCAGGGACGGCGGCACCAGTTGCGTGATAGTGCCGGATGCCGCCAGCACACCGGTGGCGTAACGCATGTTGTAGCCGTAACGGATCATCACGGGCAGTGAGATCAGCGCCATGGCAATCACCTGGCCGGCAACGGTGCCGGTGATGGCGCCCAAAATAAAGCCCACGATGATGACCGAGTAGCCTAAGCCGCCCTTGACCGGGCCGAACAGCTGCCCCATGGAGTCGAGCATGTCTTCGGCAAGGCCACATTTTTCAAGAATGGCGCCCATGAAAGTGAAGAAGGGGATGGCCAACAACAAGTCATTGCTCAGAATGCCAAACACGTTCAATGGCAAGTTGGACATGAAGCTGGCGGGGAACCAGTCCATGCTGATTGCAAAAAAACCGCACAGCAAACCCAAAAACGAGAGCGAAAAAGCAACCGGGAAACCAATCAACATCGTGAGCACCAGGCCCCCGAACATGATGGGTGCAAAATTTTCCATGATCATGGTGGGATGTCTTTCTTTTTATTGCACGGGTTTGTCGTAGTGCGTGTCCATTTCGTACTTGCCCTGCAAGTAGGCCACGCGCTTGATGATTTCACTCAGACCTTGGATGCAGATCCAAAAAAAGCCCAGCGGTAACAGCATCATGGCCGGCCAGCGAATCAGGCCACCGGCATTGTTCGACATTTCGCCGCTCTGCACCATCTTGAGAAACAAGGGAAAGCTCAACCAGGTCAACAGCAACATGACGGGCAGCAGAAACAGGACCAAACCCATCAGGTCAATGTACACAGGCCATTTGCCATTCAATTTGCCGTAAATAATGTCTACCCGCACATGCTCATTCAACTTGAGCACCAAAGGCGCACCCAACATGACGGTGGCTGCAAACAAATACCACTGAATTTCCAACCAACCGTTGGAGCTCAGGTCCAGGCCATAACGGATAAAAGCATTGCCCGCCGAAATCATGGCGGCTGCCATCACGGCGACTGCGGCCAAGCGGCCAAAGTACTCGCTGATTTTGTCAATACCAAATGCCAACTGAAGTAACTTAGGCATGTCGTGCCTCCATGATGAAGTCCATAAGCGAAAGCAAACAGCCTATTGCGGGTCAGCTTTCGCCGACTGATCCCGAATGGCCGCAGATTTTAGGGATGGCGCATTTTAAATTGCCCACAAGCCTGTTGCGGCCAGGGGGTTTGACTCTGCGCATGAATTAAATTCAAATCTGCGATAAAAACGCCGATCTCCGCGGGTTTACCCTTTTTATTCGGCGCTCAGTGGCTTACAGAGATTGTCCGTTAGCATGCATGTCATTCACCATGACCTCATTCACCGACAGCCTGTACGCGGCGTTCACACTCATTTGGCTTGCGGACCCTGCGCTGTGGTCTGTGGTGCTGCGTTCGCTGGCTGTGAGTGGCTGTGCCTGCGTCATGGCCTGTCTGCTGGGTGTGGCACTGGGCGCGTTTGTGGGTGTGGCACGTTTCCCTGGCCGGGGGGCGGTGCTTTGGAGCTTGAATACCCTGCTGGCTTTGCCCTCGGTGGTGGTGGGCTTGGGGGTGTATTTGCTGCTGTCGCGCAGCGGGCCTTTGGGTTTTTTGGGGTGGTTGTTCAGCTTCAAGGCCATGGTGCTGGCGCAAACCCTGCTGCTGTTGCCGGTGGTCATGGCCTTGACGCGACAAATCGTGCAGGACGCCGAGCACGCGCATGGCGAGCAATGGATTTCTTTGGGCGCCGGCCTCTGGCTGCGCGCCGCACTACTGGCCTGGGACGAACGCTTGGCGCTGCTCACCGTGGTGGTCACGGCCTTTGGCCGGGCTATTTCTGAGGTGGGCGCGGTGATGATGGTGGGCGGCAATATCGAGGGCTTTACCCGCGTCATGACCACCGCCATCGCTTTGGAAACCAGCAAGGGCGATCTGCCTTTGGCTATGGGCCTGGGCTTGGTGCTCTTGGGCGTCGTGGGCTTGCTGCATGCGGGTTTGGCTGCTTTGCGTTGGACTGCCCGCTGGCATGAAGGCCGATCGCTCTCG
Source organism: Comamonadaceae bacterium (assembly GCA_947452785.1). GTDB lineage: Bacteria > Pseudomonadota > Gammaproteobacteria > Burkholderiales > Burkholderiaceae_C > Limnohabitans_A. Next base: position 39,651 of record CANGDZ010000019.1, read on the forward strand.
GCTCGTCTTTTGATGGGCGCGCCATGACGGTATGGGTGGACTTACGCGAAGTGACGGTGCAGTGGGGCGGGGCGCAAGGTCTGCGCCAAGTCTCTTTCGCCATTCGCGCGGGCGAACGCGTGGCTTTGATCGGTGCGAACGGCAGCGGCAAAAGCACCTTGCTGCGCGTGGTGCATGGCTTGATCACGCCCACCCAGGGGCAAAGGCGGAGTCTGCCTGAGCTGCGTCAGGCCATGCTGTTTCAACGCCCGCATTTGCTGCGCATGACGGCGCTGAACAACATGGCGCTGGGACTGTGGCTGGACCGTGGGCAGGGCTTGACTTGGGCCAAGGCCCGCACGCAAGGCTTGCAGGCCTTGGCCCGTGTCGGTTTGCAAGCGGTGGCGGGGCAAAGTGGGCGAACCTTGTCAGGCGGCCAGTTGCAGCGACTGGCCTTGGCCCGCGCTTGGGCGCGCGCACCGCAGTTGCTGCTGCTCGACGAACCCACTGCCAGTCTGGACCCCAGCGCCAAGCGCGAGGTCGAGGAGTTGATTCAGACCTTTGCCCAAGGCCAGCCGCAGGTGAGTTTGCTGTTTGCCAGCCACAATCTGGGTCAGGTCAAACGCCTGGCCAGTCGGGTGGTGTATTTGGAGCAGGGCCAGGTGCTGGCCGATTTGCCGGTGGCCGAATTTTTCAATCCCACCCGTTTGCAGGAGGTCAGTCCGCAGGCGCAATCTTTTGTTCAAGGTGAACATTAATGCAGACTCATTTATCCAGAACATGGCGTCATGCCTGGCGCATGGCTTCAGTGCTTAAGGTCGCGACAATGGCGGCCCTGCTGTGGGGCGCGGCGGGCTATAGCCTGGCGCAAACCATCACCATGTCGTCCACCACCTCAACCGAGCAGTCGGGCCTCTTTGCTTACTTGCTGCCGGAGTTCAAAAAAGCCACCGGCATCGATATCAAAGTGGTGGCGCTGGGCACTGGCCAGGCACTGGACATGGCGCGGCGCGGGGATGCGGACGTGGTGTTTGTGCACGACCCAGAGGCCGAAGAAAAATTCATGGCCGAAGGCTGGGGACTCAAACGTTATTCGGTGATGTACAACGACTTTGTGGTGATTGGCCCCAAGGCCGACCCCGCGGGTCTTAAAGGGCGCGACATCGTGGCCGCCTTGCAAAAAGTGGCCACAGGTCAGACACCTTTTATCTCGCGCGGCGACAAAAGCGGCACCCACGCAGCGGAGCTGCGCTATTGGGCCGCTGCCGGCTTGAGCGAGAAAAAGGGAGCGGCCTACCGCGAGTGCGGTTGCGGCATGGGGCCGGCGCTGAACATGGCCGCTTCCATGGGTGCTTATGTACTGGCCGATCGCGGCACTTGGCTGAACTTCAAAAATCGCGCTGACTTGGGCGTCTTGGTTGAAGGCGATAAACGGCTCTTCAACCAATACGGGGTGATGGTGGTGAACCCGGCTAAACACTCGCAGGTCAAGTTGGCTGACGCGCAGAAGTTTGTGGACTGGGTGATTTCACCCGTGGGTCAAAACGTGCTGGCCGCTTACAAAATTGGCGGCGAACAGTTGTTCTTTCCGAACGCCTCCAAATAAGCCTTCAGCCAAGCTCAGTCGCGGAAGTTGTCAAAGCTGATGGGCAAGTCGGTGATGTCTTTGCGCAGCAAGGCCATCACGGCTTGCAAGTCATCGCGCTTGGTGCCGGTCACGCGCACCGCGTCGCCTTGGATCGAGGCTTGCACCTTGATTTTGCTGTCTTTGATGATGCGTTGAATCTTTTTGGCGTCTTCGGAGCTGATGCCGTTGCGCACCTTGATCACTTGCTTGACCTTGTCGCCGCCCATTTTCTGCACATCGCCTTTGTCCAGAAAACGAATGTCCACGCCGCGCTTGGTCATTTTGTTGTGCAGCACGTCTTCCACCTGGGTCAGTTGAAAGTTGGCATCGCCAAACAAAGTGATCTCTTTGTCCTTGAGTTCAATCGCGGCAGAGGTGCCTTTGAAATCAAAGCGCGTGGCGATTTCTTTGGCGCTGGTGTCTATGGCGTTTTTCACTTCAACCATATTCGGTTCGCAAACGGTGTCAAAAGTAGGCATGGTGATGAAATCCAGGGGTTGTCAATGCGACAATTCTCCCATGAACCTGGAGAAAAATGTCCCCCTGCAGCCCTACAACACGTTTGGCATTGCCGCCAAAGCGCATATGTTGCTGCGGGTACGGGGCGAAAGCGATCTGCGCGCCGTGCTGGCCGACCTGCAACTGGCCACCTTGCCCCGGCAAGTGCTGGGCGGGGGCAGCAACATCGTTCTGACGGGGGACGTCAAGGCGCTGGTGTTGAAAATAGAAGTGCCCGGCATGCGCCTGGCCTCTGAGAGCGAGAAACATTGGATCATCGAGGCCGGTGCGGGTGAAAATTGGCACGACCTGGTGGCTTGGACCTTGGACCACGGCTACCCGGGACTGGAAAACATGGCGCTGATTCCCGGCACCGTCGGCGCGTCGCCCGTGCAAAACATCGGCGCTTATGGCGTGGAGTTGCAAGACCGATTCGATTCACTCGACGCCATGGACCTGCTGACCGGTGAGCTGTTCAGCCTGAACGCGGCGCAGTGCGGCTTCAGCTACCGCGACTCGGTGTTCAAACACACTTCGGGTGGCCCCGACGATTTGGGCCTGGCCGGACGCGCCGTGATTTTGCGCGTGCGCTTTGCATTGCCCAAACGCTGGAAGCCCGAGCTGGGTTATGCCGATCTGGAGCGCAAGATGACCGATACCGGCAACCACGCGCCAGATGCGCGGCAGATTTTTGACTGGGTTTGCGCCATTCGCCGAGCCAAACTGCCCGATCCGCAAGTCATTGGCAATGCCGGCAGTTTTTTCAAGAACCCCACCGTCACGCCCGAGCAATGCGCCGACATCATTGCCCGCGAGCCTAAAGTGGTGCACTACCACCTGGACGACGGTCGCATCAAGTTGGCGGCCGGCTGGCTGATCGACTCTTGCGGCTGGAAAGGGAAAACTGTGGGCCACGCCGGGGTCTATGAAAAACAAGCCTTGGTGCTGGTCAACAAAGGCGGCCGCGAAAACCCGTGCACCGGCGGCGAAGTGATGACCCTGGCCAAGGCGATTCAAACCAGCGTGTATGAGCGCTTTGGGATTTTGCTGGAGCCGGAGCCGGTGGTGATTTGAATGGTTAAGTGGTGAGTTGGTGGCTTGTCCGACTCGTTCTGATGCGATGCATTAGATTGCTTGAAGTGTTAAAACGTACTTTTTTTGTAGCACATGGAGCCGTGCCATGAGCGACGCAACATTTACCTTTCGGGTCGAAAAAGCCCTGAAAGAGCAGTTCACGATGGCTGCAAAAGTCCAAGATCTCAGCGGTGCGCAGTTGTTGCGTGATTTCATGCGCGAGTTTGTTCGGCAACAGCAAGTGACGGCGGACCATGACCAATGGTTTCGTCAACAGATTCAAACGATCTTGGACTCGGCCAATGCCGGAAATTTGGTCTCCGCCGCAAAGGTTGAGGCGAAATTCGCAGCGCGGCGAGCCGCCACCCGGCGCAAGTTTGAATCCGTCAAGTGAGGCCATTGTTTTGGACGCCCGAGTCAATTCAGGATCGGGAAGATATTTACGATTTCATTGAAGCCGACAATCCAGCAGCTGCGCTGAACTTGGACGAGCTGTTTTCAAAAAAGCGTTGCACTTGGTGGATCACCCCGGGCTTGGTCGGTTGGGCCGCGTGATCGGTACGCGCGAACTGGTGGTGCACCCCAACAACATTTGTGTATATGACGTGAGCGGTGATTGGGTTCGCGTGCTTCGGCTCCTTCATGCCGCGAGCCGGTGGCCACCGTTGGCGTGATGCCACATGGGTGTGGGATCGAAATTTTTCACATCAGGTCGATACCCGACTCCATAAAAATAACGGCCCGAAGGCCGTTATTCATTGGGCATCAAAGCCTTACTTCTTGCCGCTGCCTTCGAGCTTGTAGATGTGCGGGCCGTCGCCGGTCGACAGCAGGCCGGTGTGGGCATAGATGCCCAGTTTGGCCCGGGTGTCTGTGATGTCCAGGTTGCGCATGGTCAGTTGGCCAATGCGGTCGAGCGGGCTGAAGGGCGCGTCTTCCACTTTTTCCATCGACAGGCGCTCCGGCGCGTAAGTCAGATTGGGGCTTTCGGTGTTGAGCAAGCTGTAGTCGTTGCCGCGGCGCAGCTCCAACGTCACGGTGCCGGTCACGGCGCGGGCCACCCAGCGCTGGGCGGTTTCGCGCAGCATGATGGACTGCGGATCGAACCAGCGGCCTTGGTACAACAAGCGGCCCAGGCGCAGGCCGTTGATGCGGTACTGCTCGATGGTGTCTTCGTTGTGAATGCCAGTGACCAAGCGCTCGTAGGCGATGTGCAGCAGCGCCATGCCGGGCGCTTCGTAGATGCCGCGGCTCTTGGCTTCGATGATGCGGTTTTCGATCTGGTCGCTCATGCCCAGGCCGTGGCGACCGCCGATCTCGTTGGCTTTGAGGAACAATTCAACCGGGTCGGCGTATTCCACGCCGTTCAGCGCCACGGGCATGCCTTCTTCAAAACGCACGCTGACTTCTTCGGCCAAAACTGAAACTTCTGGCTTCCAGAACGCCACACCCATGATGGGGTTGACGATCTTCATGCTGCTGCCCAGGCTTTCCAGGTCCTTGGCTTCGTGGGTTGCGCCCAGCATATTGCTGTCGGTGGAGTAGGCCTTTTCGGCGCTCATTTTGTAGCCAAAGCCGTTGGCGGTCATGAAGGCGCTCATTTCGGCGCGGCCACCCAGCTCGTCAATGAACAGCTGGTCCAGCCAGGGCTTGTAGATCTTCAGGCTTGGGTTGGTGAGCAAACCGTAGCGGTAAAAACGCTCTATGTCGTTGCCCTTGAAGGTTGAGCCATCGCCCCAGATGTTGACGTCGTCTTGCTTCATCGCGGCCACCAGCATGGTGCCGGTCACGGCGCGGCCCAAGGGCGTGGTGTTGAAGTAGGTGATGCCGCCGGTGCTGATGTGAAAAGCACCGCACTGGATGGCGGCAATGCCCTCGTGCGCCAACTGCGTGCGGCAGTCGACCAGACGGGCTTTTTCAGCGCCGTATTCCATCGCCTTGCGCGGGATTTCGTTGTAGTCGGCTTCGTCAGGCTGGCCCAGGTTGGCAGTGTATGCGTAGGGTAGGGCGCCCTTTTGCTTCATCCACAAGAGGGCGGCAGAGGTGTCCAAGCCGCCAGAAAAGGCGATGCCGACTTTTTGCCCTTTGGGCAGGTGTTGCAAGATGGTGCTCATGGGGTTCCGTGGTGTTCCGAGTTGTCGCTGGGTTCAACCGAAGTGGCAGATGTAGTGGTAGGGCTCCGTCACGCGGATCTCAAACTTGGATTTGCCGGGGACGCTGAATTTCTCGCCCTTGCTGGACCTGACCCAGTCGCTGCTGCCGTCCAGTTTGTATTCACAAAAGCCGCCCACGCATTCCATAATTTCAGGCGCGCCGGTGTTGAAGGTCAAGGTGGCGGGCAAGATCACGCCCACCGACAGTTTGGTCCCATCGGCCAGGGTCAGGCCGTGGCTCACGCACTTGCCGTCAAAGTACACATTGGCTTGGGTCGTAACGCTCGCGCCGTCAATTTTTTCGGTGGTCATGGGTCTGAATTTCCTGGCCGCATCAAGCGCGGCAGTTGCACGCAAAATAGCGTGGAAGAGGGAACAAACCTTAGATTTTAGGCGACTCTGACCCGTCAGCGATCAGCGTCAGGCTGATTCAGGCCTAAATGGCTTTAACGCCAGTGGCGGCCGCCGTACCCACCGCGATAGCCCCAACCCAAATTGATCGAGGTTGAGAAGGGGTAGGGGTTGCCGTAGTAGGGTGAGCCGTAGACCACGGTGGGCGCTGGTGCATAGATCACCTGGGGTTGGCTCACCATGGTTGGGTTCATGACCACGGGGGCTTGTGCCACGGGGGCATTGGCCATCATGGCGGGGGCCACTTGCAGGGCGATGGTGGGGCCGGGATCTTGCGGCAACTGCACGGTGTATTGTTGCCCTGCGTACTCGTACACCACTTGGTAACCCACCAAACGGTTTTCGTAAGCCGATTGGGTGGTGCAGATGGTTTGGTTATAGGTTTGTGTGGGTGCAGGTTTTTCAACGTTATCACCCAAAATGGCGCCGCCCATCAGACCGGCCATGGTGGCCAGCACCTGGCCTTGGCCGCCGCCCACTTGGCTTCCCACCGCAGCACCGGCAATTGCCCCCATCATGGCACCGGCGCCCGACTTGGGGCCTTGCACCGCGACCGGCGTGTTGGCGCAGGTTTGGCTGGGTACGGCCACTTGTTGAAACAAGGCGGTGCGCGACATCACTTGCCCGGTTATCACCGGGCCTGATTGAACGCCTGGCACCACCGCACCGGTAGGGGCTTGGAGGTTGCTTTGGGCGTGGCTCAGGGTGCTGAATGTGGCGCAGACCAAACCGAGCGCAGAGGCAAGGGTCAATTTTTTCATTTGGAGTTTTCCGAACGGTGATTCAAACATTGCCTCAATTTTAGGCATTTACCCATGGGAATGTCAGCCAACAAGGTAAAGATTAGGTAACGGGCTGTGGCCATGCACGAGACCCCCAGTTAGTCATAGCCGATCACGGGCCCAATTGTCGGCATTGAAACCTACCGACACGGCTGTAGCCCCCTTGTCGTTTGGCCACTCCACTACCGGGCGCTTGATCACGCTGGCATGCGCGAGCATCACGGTTTTGGCGCTGGCGGCGTCTTGTACCTTGGCCTGGAGGGCTGCGTCCAACTTGCGCCAGGTCGTGCCTTTGCGGTTGAGCACAGTTTCCCAGCCCAAGGTCTGCAGCCAGTGGTCCACGGCGGCGGGTGGCACGCCTTGTTTTTTGAAGTCATGGAATTCAAAGGTAATGTCATGCTCGGTCAGCCAGGTGCGGGCTTTTTTTACCGTGTCGCAGTTGGGAATGCCATAAACCTGGACGCAAGTGGGGTTTGGGGTGGGTGTATTCATGAGTCTGGATCATCGGGCAATCGGCCCTCGGCGACAATCGAGGTCGAATGAAAAATTTACAAGACTGGCTCGCGCACTGCGAGCAACTGCATCCTCAAGCGATCGACATGGGTTTGGGCCGCGTGCAGGCCGTGGCCGAGCGCATGGCGCTGCGCTTCGATTGCCCTGTGATCACTGTGGCTGGCACCAATGGCAAAGGCTCGACCTGCGCCATGTTGGAAGCAATTTTGTTGGAGTCGGGTTACCGCACGGGGGTCTACACCTCGCCGCACCTGGTGCATTTTGAAGAGCGCTGCCGCATTCATGGCCAATCGGCCTCGGCCGACAACTTGGCCCAGGCCTTTGCCCAGGTCGAAGCCGCACGGGGTGATGTTTCGCTGACCTATTTTGAATTCAGCACCCTGGCCATCTTGCAGCTGCTGTCGCAAGCCGGCTTGGATGTGGCTATTTTGGAAGTCGGTCTGGGCGGGCGCCTGGACGCGGTCAACATCATCGACCCCGACTGTGCGGTGATCACCAGCATCGACATCGATCACACCAGTTTCTTAGGCACCGACCGAGAGCAAATTGGCTTTGAGAAGGCCGGCATCATGCGCGCTGGCAAGCCCGTGGTGGTCAGTGACCCGGTACCGCCGGACAGCGTGATCGCACACGCCGCCGCTCTGGGCGCGGATTTGTGGCGCTTTGGCCAAGACTTCAATTTCTCGGGCGACAAGCTGCAGTGGGCCTGGGCCGGGCGCGGACGGCGTTACAGTGGCATGGCCTACCCGGCGCTGCGCGGGGCCAACCAATTGGTCAATGCCTCTGGCGTGTTGGCAGCCTTGGAGGTGTTGCGCCCGCGCATCCCGGTCACGGCGCAGGCCGTGCGCAATGGTCTGGCCATGGTGGAGTTGCCAGGACGCTTTCAAATTGTCCCCGGCGAGCCGGTGCTGGTGCTGGATGTGGCGCACAACCCGCACTCGGTCGCGGCTTTGGCATTGAATCTGGATGCCATGGGTTTTTACCCGACCACCCATGCAGTGTTCGGCGCCATGGCCGACAAAGATTTGCTGGTGATGATGGAGCGGGTGGGCTCGGTGATTGACAACTGGTATTTCACCGATCTGCCTGTGCCGCGTGCGGCCACGGCTACTCAGTTGCAGCAACAATGGCAGGCCCAGAATCGCCGATCCGACGCCCTCAGTTCGACCCACGCCAGCCCCGAGGCGGCCCTGCAGGCGGCCATCGCCGCCGCCAACCCCGCTGATAGAATCGTGGTCTTCGGATCGTTTTACACGGTGGGCGGGGTTTTGAAGGACGGGATTCCCCGTTTGCATGCCAAACACCTGAGCACGTGAGTACCCGCTTCATGGCTTTTTTCAATTTCCGACTTCCAGGTCAAACCGCATCAGCCTCCTCTTCTGAGGGGCTTTACACCACCCCGGCCGAGAGCTTGGAGGTGCTGCGAAAGCGCGCCCGCCACCGTTTGATCGGTTCAGTCGTCTTGGTGTTGGCGGCCGTCATCGGCTTTCCTTTGTTGTTTGACACACAGCCTCGGCCTATGTCGGTGGACACACCCATCGTGATTCCGGAGCGCAATGCAGCCCCAGCCGCGGTGCCCGTTCCAGCGCCTGTACCGGTGACTTCGGTGGCTGGCACGGTCAGCCCTGCTCCTAGCGTGGCGAGCGCGCCCGTGGTTGGGCCCTTGCCCCCTGCCGGCGTGCTGGATGCCAACGAGGAGGTGGTGGCCTCGACTCCCCGTCCACTGGCGCCTCGCCCAGTCGACGCTGTAGCACCTGCATCTAACGCGGGTGGCTTCAAAGTGGACTTCGGCAAAACAGGTGGCGCCGCAGCGCCGGCCTTGGAGGCCAAGTCAGAAACCAAAGTCCAGGCCGCCGCCAAGCCCCTGAGTGAACCCAAGCCCGAGCCCAAACCAGAACCCAAAGTCGCCGCCGTTGCCGAAAAAGCAAGCGACAAAACCCATGACGAGGCGGCCAAAGCGCGCGCCTTGCTGGAGGGCAAAGACCCCGCCAAGACAGCCAAAGCCAGCGATGAGCGCTTGGTGATTCAAGTCGGCGCGTACACCGATGCCACCAAGGTACGCGAAGCCCGGCAAAAGCTGGAGGCCGCTGGCTTTAAAACCTATACCCAGGTGATCGACAGTAAAGACGGCAAACGCACCCGTGTTCGGGTGGGGCCTTTTGACACCAAGGCCGAGGCCGACAAGAGCGCCCAGAAAATTCGCAAACTGCAGTTAGATACAGCGATTTTGAAGCTCTGAGGTCATGGCAAACATCACGGCCACCGATTGGATTTTGTCAGCTGTTTTGCTGGCTTCATTGGTGATGGGCGCTTGGCGCGGCTTGGTGTACGAGGTGATGTCGGTGATCGGTTGGCTGGCCGCGTTTGTGCTGGCGCAGTGGTTTGCAGCCGATGTGGCCGTTCATTTGCCCATGCAAAGTGCCGGCGAGTCATTGCGCTACGCCACCGGTTTTGTGATCGTGTTTGTGGCCAGTGTCTTCACTGCGGGTTTGATTTCTGCGCTGCTGCGTAAGCTGATTTCGGTGATCGGTCTGCGACCCGTGGACCGTTTGCTGGGGGCGGGTTTTGGCCTGTTTCGGGGCTTGATTTTGTTGCTGGCTTTGACGGTGGTTTTGCATTTGACGTCCATGGCGCAAAGCGAATGGTGGCAAAACTCGCAAGGCGGGCCCGTGTTGTCGGCGCTACTCAAAGGGCTCAAGCCCATCTTGCCGGCTCATTTTGGGGCGTATTTGCCCGATTGAATTTCCTTTGACTGGATGAATGTATGTGTGGAATCGTGGGTGTCGTCAGTAGCGCACCGGTCAATCAACTGATCTATGACGCTTTGCTCTTGTTGCAGCACCGCGGCCAGGACGCGGCGGGCATCGTCACGCAGTTGGAGCGCAA
>CANGDZ010000020.1 GCA_947452785.1 Comamonadaceae bacterium
CAAGCTGGTCGAGGGCAAGTTCCCCGATTACAACCGCGTCATCCCCAAAGGTCATCGCAACAACGTCACGCTGGGCCGCCAGGCCTTGCTGTCTTGCTTGCAGCGCACCGCCATTTTGACCAGCGATAAGTTCAAAGGCGTGCGCCTGAACCTGGAGCCCGGCACCTTGCGTGTGGCCTCCACCAACGCCGAGCAAGAAGAAGCCGTGGACGAACTCGACATCGATTACGGTGGCGACGCCATCGAAATCGGCTTCAACGTCACCTACATCATCGACGTGCTGGGCAATATGAGCCAAGACATGGTCCGCATCGATTTGGCCGATGGCAACAGCTCCGCGCTGATCACCATCCCGGAAAACGAAGACTTCAAATACGTGGTCATGCCGATGCGCATTTAAGCCCCGGCCCCACCGACCTGCAGTCCATGAAACCCGCGATACCTCGCGGGTTTCGGCCATTCAAGAGATAGAGAAAAAAGACCATGACCGAAGAAAATATCCCGAGCGAAGAGTCGTTCACCACCGTTCAGCCCAAAATAGACGCGCACCAAGCAGGCGCTTCCGAGGGTTACGGCGAAGGCTCGATCCAGATTTTGGAAGGCTTGGAAGCGGTGCGCAAGCGCCCCGGCATGTACATCGGCGATACGTCCGATGGCACCGGCCTACACCACTTGGTTTTTGAGGTTGTCGACAACTCGATCGACGAGGCTTTGGCGGGTCACTGTGACGACATCGTCGTCACCATCCACTCGGACAACTCGATTTCCGTCACCGACAACGGTCGCGGCATTCCCACTGGCGTGAAGATGGACGACAAGCACGAGCCTAAGCGCAGTGCGTCTGAGATCGCGTTGACCGAGTTGCACGCTGGCGGCAAGTTCAACCAAAACAGCTACAAAGTGTCTGGCGGTCTGCACGGTGTGGGCGTCTCCTGCGTGAACGCCTTGAGCAAATGGCTGCGACTGACGGTGCGCCGCGAAGGCAAAGTGCACGAAATCGACTTTGCCCGTGGCTTTGTACAAAACCGACCGCTCGAAATGGTTGACGGTGTGGAAGTCTCACCCATGCGCATCACAGGCGCGACCGACAAGCGCGGCACCGAAGTGCACTTCTTGCCTGACACCGAGATCTTCACGCAAAATACTGATTTCCATTACGAAATCTTGGCCAAGCGCTTGCGCGAATTGTCCTTCTTGAACAACGGCGTGCGCATTCGCCTGAAAGACGAACGCAGCGGCAAAGAAGACGACTTCTCGGGCGCCGGCGGTGTCAAAGGCTTTGTCGACTTCATCAACGCCAACAAAAAAATACTGCACCCCAACGCCGTTCACGCCATGGGCGAGCGCCCGGCTGACAGCTATGGCGGCATCCCCGGCACCAGCATCGGTGTGGAAGTGGCCATGCAGTGGAACGACGGCTATAACGAGAGCGTGCTGTGCTTCACCAACAACATTCCGCAGCGTGACGGCGGCACCCACCTGACCGGTCTGCGCGCCGCGATGACGCGCGTGATTGGCAAATACATCGAGAAAAACGAGATTGCCAAGAAACAAAAAGTCGAAGTTAGCGGAGACGACTTGCGTGAAGGCCTGTGCTGCGTCTTGAGCGTGAAAGTGCCCGAGCCCAAGTTCTCTAGCCAGACCAAAGACAAACTGGTGTCCAGCGAAGTGCGCGCTCCGGTAGAAGACATTGTGGCCAAGGCCTTGTCGGACTATCTGGAAGAGCGCCCGAACGACGCCAAAATCATTTGCGGCAAGATCGTCGAAGCCGCCCGCGCCCGTGAAGCCGCGCGCAAAGCGCGTGAAATGACGCGCCGCAAAGGCGTGCTCGACGGCATGGGCCTGCCCGGTAAATTGGCCGACTGCCAAGAGAAAGACCCGGCGCTTTGCGAAATCTACATCGTCGAGGGAGATTCGGCCGGCGGCTCGGCCAAGCAAGGCCGCGACCGTAAGTTCCAGGCCATCTTGCCCCTGCGCGGCAAGATCTTGAACGTGGAAAAAGCCCGTTACGAAAAGCTGCTGACCAGCAACGAGATCATCACCTTGATCACAGCCCTGGGCACCGGCATTGGCAAAGCCAGCGCCGAGTCCGGCAAGAGCGGCACCGACGATTTCAACGTCGACAAACTGCGCTACCACCGCATCATCATCATGACCGACGCCGACGTTGACGGCGCGCACATCCGTACCCTGTTGTTGACCTTCTTCTACCGCCAAATGCCCGACCTGGTCGAGCGCGGTCACATCTACATCGCCCAACCGCCGCTGTACAAAGTCAAGGCCGGCAAAGAAGAGCTGTACCTCAAAGACGGCCCTGCACTCGACGGCTTCTTGCTGCGCATCGCCTTGAAGGACGCCAGCATCAGCACCGGTGGCGACGCCTCGCAAGTGCTGTCGGGTGAAACGCTCGAAGCGCTGGCACGAAAGCACCAAGTGGCCGAGGCGGTGATCCGCCGCCTGTCTAACTTCATGGACTCAGAAGCCCTGCGCGCCATGGCCGATGGCGTGTCCATCAACCTCGAAACCATGGAAGCTGCCGCCGAGTGCGCGCCGGCCCTGCAAGCCAAATTGCGCGAGCTCAACACCACCGGCATCCCCGCCGAAGTGGCTGCCGAGTTTGATGTGCGCACCGACAAACCGATCTTGCGCATCAGCCGCCGCCACCACGGCAACATCAAGAGCAGCGTCATCACGCAAGACTTTGTGCGCGGTGCTGACTACGGTGCGTTGGCCGAAGCGGCCAACACCTTCCGCGGTTTGCTCAGCGATGGCGCCAAAGCCACGCGCGGTGAAGGCGAGCGTCAGAAAGAAGAAAAAGTGGGCGACTTCCGCCAGGCCATGCATTGGCTGATCAGCGAAGCCGAACGCACCACCAGCCGCCAGCGCTACAAGGGTCTGGGCGAAATGAACCCGGCTCAGCTGTGGGAAACCACCATGGACCCGACCGTGCGCCGCTTGCTGCGCGTGCAGATCGACGACGCCATCGAAGCCGACCGAGTCTTCACCATGCTGATGGGCGACGAAGTCGAGCCTCGCCGTAACTTCATTGAAAGCAACGCGCTGCGGGCCGGCAACATCGATATTTGATATGAAAAAATGGGCCCTCCAATGCTTCGCAGCCATTGCAGTCACCTGCAGCGTCCTGCCGTTGCAAGCGCAAACATCACCGGTGCAAGTGCAATGGTTGGGGCAGTCGGCGTTCAAGATCACCTCGCCTGCGGGCAAGGTGATCATTACCGACCCCTGGCTTAAAGCCAATCCGCTGACACCGCCCGAATTCAAAACGCTGGAGAACCTGGGCAAAGTCGACGTGCTCTTGGTCACGCACGGTCACCTCGACCATTTCGCCGACGCGCCTGCCATTGCCAAGCTGAACAACGTGCCCATGTACGCGCCGGGGGACATGAATGCCAGCGTCGTCGCTTTGGGAATTCTGCCGCCTGCACTGGCGCCGCGTTTTAACAAATCGGGCACGGTGGAACCCACCCCGGGCATCAAAGTGACGGCCGTGCATGCCGAGCATTCGTCGGTCATCAACTGGAAAAACCCCAGCACCCAGCAAGACGAAATGCATGTGGGTGGTGAACCGGTGGGCTTCATCATTGAGCTGGAAAACGGTTTCAAGATTTACCACATGGGCGACACGGGCTTGTTTGGTGACATGAAATTCATCGCCGAATATTACAAGCCCGATCTGGTGCTGATGCCCATTGGCGGCAACTTCACCATGGGCCCGCAAGATGCGGCCTATGCTGCGACCGAATTGCTGAAAATTCCGCATGTGATTGCCATGCATTACGGCGCCAACCCCTTAGCCAAAGGGACGCTGGCGCAATTCGTGGGTTTCATGAAAAACCCGCGAATCAAAGTCCATCCACTTAAGCCGGGTGAAGTGGCGAGTTTTTCGACGACCCAGGGCAATTGAGACCCGGCGCTTGAGCACATTCGCCGTCATCGACTTTGAAACCACCGGCATTTCGCCCAATATGGGCGATCGCGCCACCGAAGTGGCGATTGTTTTGCTCGAAGACGGCAAGGTGGTGGACCGGTTTCAACGCCTTATGAATGCGGGTGTGCGGGTCAACAGTTTCATCACGCAGCTCACCGGCATCACCAACGAGATGGTGCAGGCTGCGCCACCCGCCGAGCAGGTGATGCGTGAAGCCGCGCGCTTTGTGGCGGGGCGGCCCATGGTGGCCCACAACGCCGCGTTTGACCGTAAGTTCTGGCAGGCAGAACTCGCACGATGTGGCGAAGAATGGGCGCACCCGTTTGTCTGCACCTTGCTGCTTTCGCGCCGCTTGTACCCGCAGGCCGCGAATCACAAGTTAGGTACCTTGGCCGCGTTGCACCATTTGCCCGCAGCCGGCCGCGCCCACCGCGCTCTGGCCGATGCCGAAGTGGCCGCTTCCTTGCTGCTGCAAATGCAGCACGATCTGAAAACCCGTCACGGTTGTGCCGCGCCAGACCAAGCGTTGCTGATGGGCTTGCAGCGCACCAGTCGCCATTTGGTCGGAGGGTATTTGAAGCGCCAGGCAAGCGTGGTCTTAACAAGCTAATAACGCTTCGTTATACGTGCTGCAGCAGGAGTATTTTCATGCGGACCCTCTCACTCAAACTCGATGAACAGTCACGTGCCAAGGTACAGGCGGTGGCCAGCCAACAGGGGGTAACGCCCCACGCATTCATGGTGCGAGCCATTAAGTCGGCTGTGGCGCAATCGGAGTTTGAAGGCGCGTGGGGTGCCCGCGCGATGCTGGCTCGGGCCAATATTGAGCAAACCGGCATGGTGGTGGATGGATTGGCCATGGCCAAATACCTCAAAGACAAAATGCGTGGGCGACGCAGCCAGCGGCCAGCACCTCAAGTCCTTGAGCAGTTGTTGATTCAAGGCAAATAACGTGAATTTTTCACCCACCCGAAGCGGCTGATGACCTTGAGAAACTGGTCGATTTTCTGCTGCGCAGCAAACCCGAATTTGCCATTGAGACAGTAGACCTCGTGCTGGACGCTTTGTCTGTTTCGGAGCGACACCCGCTCATTGGGAGGTCCGTTGCCCATGGTTTGCGTGAACTGGTGATCTCCCGAGGTCAATCGGGATATTTGGCGCTTTACGCTTATGACGCGACAACTGACGTGGTGTTTGTATTGGCCATTCGACATCAACGCGAACAAGACTGCCACTGAGCGCTTCACAGTCAGACACTCACTTCAGTTCAGCCGGATGTTCGACTTGTTACGCGGTTGGCCAATCGGCGCTTGGGCCTGGCCTTTTTGCGCGGCGGCCATGTCTTCTTCGCTGGGGTATTGGTCGAGTAACCAGTAGTCAAAAACCCGGCGCGCAATGGGGGCGGCCTGGGCTGCGCCAAAACCCGCGTTCTCGACGATCACGGCCAGGGCGATTTTGGGGTTTTCAGCCGGTGCAAAAGCCATATACAGGGCGTGATCGCGTTGATGCTCTTCCAACTTGCCTGCGTTGTACTTGTCTTTTTGGCCAATGGTCACCGCTTGCGCTGTGCCGGTTTTGCCTGCGCTTTGGTAACCTGCACCAGCAAACACGCGGGCGGAAGTGCCTTCGCGCACCACCCCGACCAAGCCTTTGTGCACCACGGCCACATGCTCGGGGTTGTAACCTAGGTTCACAGGGGGCGCCGTTTCGACCGGCAAATTAGCGTGGCTCAGCGCATCTTGTGTCGCCATGACCAGACGCGGTGTGTGCTTGATGCCGCCTTGGGCCAAGGTGGCGGTGGCATGCGCGAGTTGCAACATGGTGAAGGCGTTGTAGCCCTGGCCAATGCCCAATGAGATGGTTTCGCCGGCATACCACTTTTGTTGCTCGGCGCGCTTGTAGGTGTTGCGCTTCCACTCGGTGCTGGGCAGCACGCCGCGCACTTCGCCAGGCAGGTCTAGCCCGGTGGATTGGCCAAAGCCCAGCGGTTTCATGAAGTCGTGAATGGTGTCCACGCCCAAGTCATTAGCAAGGGAGTAGTAGTACACGTTGCTGGACAACACAATGGAGCGCACCATGTCGACCGGGCCAAGACCGCCGTCGCCGTGGCTGCGGAAGGTGTGATTGCCAAAGGTCCACGAGCCGTTGTCGTTGATGATGGCACTGGCGCTGCGCTTGCCGGTGGTCAACGCCGCCATGGCCATGAACGGCTTGTAGGTGGATCCGGGCGGGTAGGTGCCGCGCAAGGCCCGATTGAGCAGGGGTTTGTCGATGGATTCGCTCAACGCTTTCCAGTTTTCGACGTCAATGCCTTCGACAAACAGGTTCGGATCAAACGTGGGTTTGCTCACGAAGGCCAGCACTTCGCCGCTGCTCGGGTCGATCGCGACCAGGGCGCCGCGGCGGTTGCCAAACAGGTCTTCCACCATTTTTTGAAGCTTGATATCGATCGTCAGCACCACGTTCTGACCCGGCGTGGCCGGGTGGCTGGCCAAGCGGCGCACGGCCCGGCCACCGGCCGAGGTTTCGATTTCTTGCACGCCGGTGATGCCGTGCAGCGCACGCTCGTAGCGCTGCTCCACGCCCAGCTTGCCGATGTATTCGGTGCCCCGGTAATTGCCTTCTTCGTCTTCGTCGCTCAGTCGTTCTTTTTCTTTGGGGTTGATGCGGCCGATATAGCCAATCACGTGACTGGCCAAATCGCCAAAGGGGTATTGCCGGAACAAACGCGCTTTGACTTCCACGCCCGGAAAGCGATAGTGCTGTGCAGAAAACCGGGCCACTTCGGTGTCGGTCAGGCGGGTGCGAATGGGCAGGGAATCAAAGCCTTTGGATTCGTCGCGCATTCGCTTGAAGCGTTTTTTGTCGCGTGCCTGGATGTCGATGATTTGCGCCAGGCCTTCGATGGTGGCGTCCACGTCGTCGACTTTGGCTGGCGTGATCTCCAAGGTGTAGGCCGAGTAGTTGCTGGCCAAGACTTCGCCATTGCGGTCAAAAATAATGCCCCTCGTTGGCACCGTGGGAATGATGGCAGTGCGGTTATCTTCGGCTTGTTCTTGCAGGTCTTCATGCCGCACCACTTGCAAATACACCAAGCGCGCAATCAGCAAGCCAAAGCAGACGATGACCAGCGCCTGGGTGGCGACCACACGGCCGCGGAATTTGTGAATTTCCAGTCTCGAATTTCGCAGTTCGGCCAGCGAGGGCAACCAGAAGGCCATGTCAGAGCGTGCGGTTCAAAGGCGAAGACCGGTCACGCCGCTGCGGAATAAGTAGCACCGTGCTCAACAGGGGCCACAGCAGGGCTTGAATCAAGGGCGCCAGCAGCAAACTCCAGTTGGCCATGGGGTGGCCTGCTAACAGGTGGATCAGCCATTCCGCCAAGGTGGCCATGGCAAACAAGGGCAAGACCTGGATGGATTGCTGTTGCACCGGAAACCACAGCAGACGCCGATGCATGAGGACGGCGCCAAAACACAACAAGGTGTAGGCCAAGGCGTTCTGGCCGAGCAAGGTGGACTCGTGCACGTCCATCATCAGGCCGAAGATAAACGCCGCGCCCATGCCCACCCGCCGGGGTTGGTGCACGCTCCAAAAGACCAGGGTCATCGCCAACAGGTCGGGCGTCCAGAAATAGTTGCCCAAGCCCATCAGCATGTGCAGGATCAGCGCCACGAACAGACTGAACCAGATGAAGCTCGGGTTGACCCGTGCCAGCAGCGGCTTGCCGCGTTCCATGATCATGGCAGGGCTCCTGTGGGGGCGTTGTCGGCGCTGGGCGTGACGTCTTTGAGGCCATCGCGTTTTTTGCCCCGCAGCGGTTTGGGCGCGACCTCCACGGGCGGTGGCGCTAACTCTTTGGCTTGCTGCAACACCAGCAGGTGCCGCCCAACCTTGTGGGCCAGAGGCTCTGCATGAATGCGGGCAAACGCCGCGTCAGTGCGCCGTTCAATGTGGCTGATGGTCGCCACATGCAAGCCGGCGGGGTAGACCCCGTCAATGCCGCTGGTGGTGAGCAGGTCGCCCACTTGCACATCGGCGCCGGGCGGTACAAAGCGCAACTCCAGCGCCCCGTCCGCATGGCCCGGATTGCCAAAAGCTACATTGCGCTCGCCGGTGCGCGCGTTCATGACGGGAATGCTTTGGTCGCGGTCGGTCAGCAATGTGACTTCACTGACCCAGGGGTAGACGCGGGTGACTTGGCCCAAGATGCCGGAGCCGTCAAGTACCGGCGAACCTGCGGCAATGCCGCTGGTGGCGCCCTTGTCAATCACCAGGCGTTGGCTGTACGGGTCTGGAGTTTCATAGAGCACCTGAACCGCCTGTGTGCTCACTGGCAGCCGGGGGCGCAAGTCCAAGAGTTTGCGCAGTTGGTCGTTTTCAAGTTGCAGTTGCGCCACTTGTTGCTGTTTCAGCGTGTCGAGCGTCAGCTTTTTGTCACTTTGCGCCGCCAGATCGCGTGCTTCTTGCAACGAAATGAAGAAGCTGCCCACATGCTCTGCGGCATGCAAGGGTTGCAACACCAACCATTGCAAGGGCGTCATGGCTGTGGCCAGGCCTGCGCGCAAGGGGTTGGTGATTTTGAAACGTTCGTCTGAAACCATCAGTAACACCGCCAACAAGCCAAAAAAGGCCACTTTGGACAAGGCTGAAGCGCCCTGCCTGAAAAAAGGCGGGGGCGTATGGTCAATCGACTCCAAAGACATGGGGTGCGTGATCAGGCGGTGGTGGACAGGGTGGGTGAAAGTCCACGCACCCGGCCAGGGTTTACTCGCTGGTGAAGATGCTGCCCAAGCGGTCCATGCGCTCGAGCGCCATGCCGCAACCGCGTGCCACGCAGGTCAGTGGGTCTTCGGCCACCAACACAGGCAAGCCGGTTTCTTCGGCCAGCAAACGGTCCAGATCGCGCAAGAGCGCGCCGCCACCGGTCAGCATCATGCCGCGCTCGGCAATGTCCGCGCCCAACTCGGGCGGGGTGTGTTCCAGGGCAGTTTTGACGGCGGACACGATCTGGTTCAGCGGATCGGTCAGGGCTTCCAAAATTTCGTTGGAGCTGATGGTGAAGCTGCGCGGCACGCCTTCGGACAGGTTGCGTCCTTTGACTTCCATTTCGCGCACTTCGCTGCCTGGAAAGGCCGAGCCGATTTTTTTCTTGATGGCTTCTGCGGTGGGCTCACCGATCAACATGCCGTAGTTGCGGCGGATGTAGTTGATGATGGCTTCGTCAAACTTGTCACCACCCACGCGCACACTGCCTTTGTAGACCATGCCGCCCAGGGAGATCACGCCCACCTCGGTGGTGCCGCCGCCGATGTCGACCACCATGGAGCCGGAGGCTTCAGAGACGGGCAGACCGGCGCCAATGGCTGCGGCCATGGGTTCTTCGATCAAAAACACCTCAGAGGCACCCGCGCCCAAGGCCGATTCGCGAATCGCGCGACGCTCCACCTGGGTGGAGCCGCAAGGCACGCAAATGATGATGCGCGGGCTGGGGCGGAACGTGCCGCGTGGATGCACCATGCGGATGAACTGCTTGAGCATTTGCTCGGTGACGGTGAAGTCGGCGATCACGCCGTCTTTCATGGGGCGAATGGCTTCAATGTTGCCGGGCACTTTACCCAGCATGGCCTTGGCTTCGTGGCCTACGGCTTGCAAGGTTTTTTTACCTTGCGGGCCGCCTTCATGGCGAATCGCCACGACCGAGGGCTCGTCCAGCACGATGCCTTTGTCACGCACGAAAATCAGGGTGTTGGCGGTGCCCAGATCGATGGCCAGATCGCTGGAAAAATACCGACGGAAAGAGGAAAACATCGCAAAAGTCCTTAGAGGCGGAGTCCATGTAAAAGCGACGCCAGCCAGGCATAAAAAGTCTAAAAAGGGTCAGCGCTCAGCCTGTTGCAGGCCAGCTGCATTAGGGAATACGCTAAACACTGGATAATAACGCATCCCCTGTGAAATGATGGGTTTCTGACCCTTTAATTCACGGCTTTACCGGCGCCTCACTTCATTTTTATACCTATGTCATTGACCTCTCAGGACATCGACCGCATTGCCAATTTGGCGCGTTTGGAACTTCAACCGGATGAAGCCGAGCGCATGCGGGCCCAAATCAACGGCTTTTTTGGCATTGTCGAAGCCATGCAGGCGGTGGACACCACGGGCATCGTGCCCATGGCGCATCCTGTGGCTGCCATCCAGGACATCACCTTGCGTCTGCGCCCCGATGTGGCCAGCGAACCCAATCAACGCGAACTGAACCAGCGCAGCGCCCCGGCCGTGGAACGCGGCTTGTTTTTGGTCCCGAAAGTCATTGAGTAAGCCATGAGCGATTTGCACACCCTGAGCGTGAAAGCGCTCGCCGAGAGCTTGCGCAGCAAGCAAGTCAGCGCGGTCGAAGTGGCGACGCGCTTTTTGGCGCGCACTGGCGGCAACCCGCACAACGCCTTTTTGGACATCGACAGCGAAGTCACGATGGCCCAAGCCCGCGCCTCTGACGCGAAATTGGCCGCTGGCACCGCAGGCCCGCTCGAGGGCGTGCCCGTGGCGCACAAAGACGTGTTTGTGACGCGTGATTTCGTCACCACCGCCGGCTCCAAAATTCTGCAAGGCTACCGCTCGCCGTTTGACGCCACCGTGGTGCAGCGCTTGGCGCAAGCCGGCATGGTCACCGTGGGCAAGCTCAACTGCGACGAGTTTGCCATGGGCTCGGCCAACGAAAACTCTGCTTATGGCGCCGTGACCAACCCTTGGGACACCGCCCGCGTGCCCGGCGGCTCGTCGGGCGGCAGCGCCGCAGCCGTGGCTGCGCGCCTGGTGCCTGCGGCCACCGGCACCGACACCGGCGGTTCGATTCGCCAACCGGCCAGCTTTTGCGGCATCACCGGCATCAAGCCGACCTATGGCCGCGCCAGCCGCTACGGCATGATCGCCTACGCCTCCAGCCTGGACCAAGCCGGCCCCATGGCCCGCAGCGCCGAAGACTGCGCCCTGTTGCTGAGCGCCATGTGCGGCGCTGACATCGACCGCGATTCGACCTCGCTGGACATGCCCAGTGAAGACTTCAGTGCCTCGCTGAACGGCTCGATCGAAGGCTTGCGCATTGGCGTGCCGAAAGAGTTTTTTGGTGAAGGCCTGCACGCCGATGTGCGCGCCGCGCTGGACGCTGCTCTGCGCGAATACGAAAAGCTCGGCGCTAAGCTGGTGCCCATCAGCCTGCCGCGCACCGAGTTGTCGATTCCCGTTTACTACATCATTGCCCCGGCCGAAGCCAGCTCCAACTTGAGCCGTTTTGACGGCGTGAAGTTTGGCCACCGCGCCAAGGACTATGTGGACTTGGTGGACATGTACAAAAAAACCCGCGCCGAAGGCTTTGGTAACGAAGTCAAGCGCCGCATCATGACTGGCGCCTATGTGCTGAGCCACGGCTACTACGACGCCTACTACCTGCAAGCGCAAAAGATCCGCCGCATGATTGCCGACGACTTTCAAAACGCCTTCAAAGAATGCGATGTGATCGCTGGCCCCGTGGCCCCGAGCGTGGCCTGGAAGTTGGGCGAGAACGCGGGCGACCCGGTGGCCGACTACTTGGCCGACATCTTCACTCTGCCAGCATCCCTGGCCGGACTGCCCGGCATGAGCTTGCCTGCAGGCTTTGGCGCCAGCGGCATGCCCGTGGGCATGCAATTGATTGGCAACTACTTCAAAGAAGCCCAGTTGCTGAACGCGGCGCACCGCTTGCAGCAAGCCACCGATTTCCACCTTCGCCAGCCGGAGGGCATTTGATATGACCGCTAAATTAGTCCAAGGCTACGAAGTCGTCATCGGCTTTGAAACGCACACCCAACTCTCCACACAGAGCAAAATTTTCAGCCGCGCCTCGGTGGCGTTTGGCGCCGAGCCCAACACGCAAGCCTGCGCGGTGGACATGGCCCTGCCCGGCACGCTGCCGGTGATGAACGTGGGCGCGGTGGAGCGCGCCATCGAGTTCGGCCTGGCGGTGAATTCGCACATTGCCGAGCGCAGCATCTTTGCGCGCAAAAACTACTTCTACCCCGACCTGCCCAAGGGCTACCAGATCAGCCAGTTTGAGATTCCGGTGGTGCAAGGCGGCGAGGTGTCGTTCTTCATGGAAGAGGGTAAGGAAACCGTGCGCAAAACCGTGCGCCTGGAGCGTGCCCACCTGGAAGAAGACGCGGGCAAATCGCTGCACGAAGACTCAGCATTAGGAGGTGGAGGCCAATCCGGCATTGACTTGAACCGCGCCGGCACGCCGCTGCTGGAAATCGTCACCCAGCCCGACATGCGCTCCAGCGACGAAGCTGTGGCCTATGCCAAAGAGCTGCACAAGATCGTGACCTGGGTCGGCATCTGCGATGGCAACATGCAAGAAGGCAGTTTCCGTTGCGACGCCAACGTCTCGGTGCGCAAGCCCGGTGGCGAGTTGGGCACGCGCCGCGAGATCAAGAACCTGAACAGCTTCAAGTTCATGCAGCAAGCCATCGACTACGAAGTGCGTTGGCAAATTGACCAGATCGAAGACGGCCACGCCATCCAGCAAGCCACGGTGCTGTTCGACCCCGACACGGGCGAGACCCGCGCCATGCGCACCAAGGAAGACGCTGCCGACTACCGTTACTTTCCTGACCCAGACCTGCCCCCTTTGGTGATTGGCCGCGATTGGGTAGAGCGCGTGCGCAGCGCAATGGCCGAGCTGCCGCGCGTGATGGCCGAGCGTTTTGTCAAAGACTACGCACTGCCCGAATACGACGCCACCCAACTGACGCAAAGCAAAGCGGTCGCTGCCTACTTTGAGGCCACAGCCCAAGCCTGCGGCCAGGCCAAACTGGCCAGCAACTGGATCATGGGTGAAGTCTCTCGCCGGCTGAACGCCAGCGAGATGGGCATCGAGCAAACCCCGGTGAGCGCCGCGCAACTGGCCGCCTTGATTGGCCGCATCAGCGACAACACCATCAGCAACAACGCGGCGCGCCAGGTGTTTGAAGGCCTCTGGAATAAAGAAGGCCCCTCCGGTAGCGAGGGCGATATCGACGCCCTTATCGAAGCCAAAGGCCTCAAGCAGATGAACGACACCGGCGAGCTGGAAAAAATCATCGACGACGTGCTGGCCGCCCATCCCAAGAACGTGGAAGAGTTCAAGGCGGGCAACGCCAAAGCGCTGAACGGTTTGGTGGGCCCCATCATGAAGGCCAGCAAGGGCAAGGCCAATCCGGGACAAGTTAATGCGCTGTTGATGAAGAAGTTGGTGTGATCGTTTGAAGTTTGACTTGCCGATTTAATCGATGGAACAAAGAGAATCAACACAGGTGGATTCGGGTCGAGAGTGACACACCTATGGGCCTAATACTTACGGAAATATACGGTAGTTTTCTGGCTGGAGTTGAAACTGACTAATGCCGAAATGCATGCAAATTCAAAATCTGAAATAGCGGTAGTTGCATTGCTGAGGGCCACACAGTGCTATCAGAATGCTGATTGGATTGCAGCTAGCATATTGGCGGGTGCCGCACAGCAAGTATTGCGGGATTTGTGCGAGGCGCGCGGCATAGGCACGACCATCGATATGGTTAGTGCATCACTGGGACATGAAACAAGCGATGTGCATAACATTGTTGTTGCTTCGTATAACGGCATGAAACACGCAGACAGAGATCCAAATCGTGATGTAGTGGTTTCTCCGGCGGAGCCGCAGGCGTTGATCGTTATGGCTGCAGCAGATTTGGCTAGGCTTAACATTCCATAGTCATCTGCAATTGGTGAAATTTTGAAATTTGCGATCTTATTAAACAAGGAGTAATTTGGTGCGAACCAATACCGCGTCCCCCGCCCTACCCCTGTCTGCACCAACACCCCCATCTCGCACAGGGCGGTGAGTTCGCGGTAGGCCGTAGCGCGTGACACACGACGCAGGCTCACGTATTTCTCGGAGTGATGCCGTTGGTAAAGCCGTCAGGCCCCAAGTCATAGAGGTTGTTGTTCTGCTTAGGCGTGAGCTGTGGCTCCTATTGCACCGGGATTTAAGCTTCAAAAATGTGAAGCGTAAATGGCTTTTTTACACTTCACGACTCTTTGCGGCATTCAGTTAATTAGCAGGTCAAATTAGTAGGTCAACATTGACAAATCTCCTCATTGTCGTAACATACAAACATTAAACCTGAAAGAGGGCGATCATGAGCATTCACACTTTCTCCAGCCGCGATTTCACGCGCGATGTATCAGCGGCTAAGCGCGCTGCCGTGGATGGCCCCGTGTTCATCACCGACCGTGGCCGCCCCGCGTTTGCCTTGCTGAAAATCGACGATTACTACCGCATGGCCGGGAAAATTGCGCCATCCCTGTTGGAGGTGATGGATGGCATTGCGGGCGGTGAAGGCATTGATTTCGATCCGCCTCGGTTGAAGATTCAAATTCAGGCTGCGTCATTGGACTGAAGACGATTCATGTTCATTTTGGACACCAACGTCATTTCCGAGTTGCGCCAAGGCAAACCCCAGCAGTCCATGGCGGTGCGCCAATGGGCCGCAGGTTTGCCCAGCAGCCAGCTTTTTCTGTCGGCCATCACGCTGCTGGAGTTGGAATTGGGCATTCAGGCTTTGGAGCGCAAAACACCGTCGCAAGGCAGCGCTTTGCGCCATTGGCTGGCTGGGGTTCGCGTCGCTTTTGCGGGCCGCATCTTGCCGTTTGCGGAAAACACCGCGCCCGTGTGCGCGGGGCTGCACATTCCCAACCCACGTTCAGACCGGGACGCCATGATTGCGGCTACAGCGATTGAACACCGATTCACCGTGGTGACACGCAACACGTCGGACTTTGAGCCGACTGGCGTGGCACTTTTGAACCCTTGGTTTGAGACTCCGTCTGCATGAGCTTGAGGCTTATGGCTGCGGCCTGATCAGACTTTTTAGACATTGGAAAACCACCATGACACACCCGCATTTGATTTTGGTTCCCGGTCTGATGTGCAACGAAACCTCATGGGACCCCATCCTGCCCGCCTTGTCGGCGCAGGCCACCTGTCAGGTGGTGTCGCATGGTGAGGCCGATTCACTCACGCAAATGGCGCAGCAGATTTTGGACAACGCGCCAGCGCAGTTTGATTTGGCCGGTCACTCCATGGGCGGGCGCGTGGCTTTAGAGGTGGTGCGCATGGCGCCCGAGCGGGTGCGGCGCCTGGCTTTGCTGGGCACTGGTTACCGGGCCAAAGAAGCCGGCGAGGCGGGGGAGAAAGAAGCGCAAGGCCGTCAGGTCTTGCTGGACCTGGCGCAAAACGACAGCATTCGGGCCATGGCCCTGGCTTGGGTGCAAAACATGGTGGCGCCTGCGCGCTTAGCGGATGCTGCGCTGATCGAGGCGATTGTGCAGATGTTCGAGCGCAAATCGGTGGACATTTTTCAGCGCCAAATCAAGGCCTTGCTGACGCGCCCTGACGCCACCGAGGTGCTGCGCCAGGTGCGTGCGCCCACTTTGGTGATGGCTGGCGAGTTTGACGCTTGGGCATCGCCCCAGCAACACCAAGACATAGCGGACCTGATTGCCACCACCCCAGCGATGCACATGGTGGTCGGTTCAGGTCACATGATGATGATGGAAAAGCCCGATGCCGTGGCCGCGCTTTTTTTGAATTGGCTACGCTGACGCTGACTTCATGACGCCTGAACACCGTACCGTTCACGGTACGCCTGCGTGCGCGCCAAGTGCTCGCCCATGTCGTTGCCGGCTTGGGTGCCTAAAAACGTCAGTAAGTCTGACAACTCGGCAATCGCGCACACCTGCATGCCCAACGTATTGCGCACGTACTGCACCGCGCTGTAGGGCACATCTTGGGTCGTGCCGTCGGCTTGTTTTTCGGTCGCCATTTCCTGGCGGTCCAGCGCAATCGCCACCGCGTGCGGCGTGGCGCCTGCGGCTTTGATGAGGGCAATCGATTCGCGCGCGGCGGTGCCGGCGCTCATCACATCGTCGACGATCAGCACGCGACCCTGCAGTGGCGCGCCCACCAAGCTGCCGCCTTCGCCGTGGTCTTTGGCCTCTTTGCGGTTGTAGGCAAAGGGTACGTTGCGGCCCAGGCGTGCCAGCTCAATCGCCACAGCCGCGCCGAGCGGGATGCCTTTGTAGGCGGGTCCAAAGATCATGTCGAACTCGATGCCGCTGGCGACCAGGGCTTTTGCATAGAATTGCGCGAGTCGGCCGAGTTTGGCGCCATCGTCAAACAAACCCGCGTTGAAAAAGTAAGGGCTCATGCGACCCGCTTTGGTTTTGAATTCACCAAAGCGCAGCACGCCCGATTCCACTGCAAATTGCACAAATTCTTGCGCCAGCGCGCTTTGATCGGCTGGCGTGTTGCCTGTCACCATGGGGAGCTTCCTTGTTTAAATTGACCAGCCTGAATCTGAATGGCATCCGTTCTGCCACCACCAAGGGGGTAGAAACCTGGATCGATCAGGTGCACCCCGATTGTATTTGCGTGCAAGAAGTCAAAGCCCAAGCCGCCGATGTGGCTGGCAAGTTCGAGTCTTTGGCCGGCATGGCCGGGTACTTTCACTTCGCCGAGAAGAAAGGCTATTCCGGCGTGGGCGTGTATTCGCGCCACGAACCCTCTGATGTGGTGGTGGGTTTTGATGGCGGCGAGTTTGACTCCGAGGGTCGTTATGTGGAGTTGCGCTTTGACACGCCGCAGCACAAGCGCTCCATCATCAGTTGCTACTTTCCGAGCGGTTCGTCCGGTCCCGAGCGGCAAGAGGCGAAATTCCGTTTTCTGGCGGGCATGGCCCCCCATTTGGCGGCGCTCAAGGTCGAGCGCGACTTTGTGTTGTGCGGCGACGTGAACATTGCCCACCAGCAGGCGGATTTGAAGAACTGGCGCGGTAACCAAAAAAACAGCGGCTTCTTGCCTGAAGAACGCGCCTGGATGACCGAGCTGACTACCCAAGGCGGCTTGGTGGACGTGTATCGCCGCCTGCAACCCGAGGCCACCGACGCTTGCTACACCTGGTGGAGCAACCGAGGCCAGGCCTACGCCAACAACGTGGGTTGGCGCTTGGACTACCACCTGGCGACGCCCGCTTTTGCCGAGAAAGCCCGTGCCGAGTCCATCTACAAAGCGCAGAAGTTTTCTGACCACGCGCCTATCACCATTGAGTACGAGGGCTTGCTGTAATCCGTTTCAGTGCCGGGTGTAGGTGAGCATGCGCCCTTTGTAGGCGGCTTGGCTGATGTGGCCGAGGCTGGCTTCGATGGCGGGGCGATCGAGCAGCAACTCTTGCAAGTCAAAGCCCAAAGCCGCCATATTGCGGTTGAAGTGCGAGCGGTTGCCCCGGTTCGGGTCCACCACCCACACCTCAGCGCCGGGGGCGGCGTGGCTGTCGATGAATTTGGCCAGCGTGCCCTGTTCATCGCGCTCGTACAAAATGTCGCTGCCCACAATCAAATTGAATTGACCCGTCAAAGCGATGTCGCTGTTTTGAATCACCGGTTGCGATCCCCATTGCCCATGGCGGTAGTCCATCGGTGCCAGGCCATTGAGGCGCAGGTTTTCCAATAAAAAACCGGCGGTCTCAGGGTGGCAATCGCTGGCCGTCATGTGCGCGCCGCGCCGGTGCCCGACCAGACTGGACAGGGCCAGGCCGCAGCCGATTTCCAAAATACGCTCCAGCGGGTTGACGGGTCTGAGCGCGATGCGCTCGGCCAAGCGAGAGCCCGAGGGCCATAACAAACCAAATATCGGCCAGGTGGCCGATGAAATGCCCAGGTGCAGGGCCAGTCCCAAGGGATCGTGAAACTGCTGTTTGTCCAGCAGCGAGCGGATGACCAAGTCATCGACCCCGTCAATGTGGAAATTTTCTTGCTTGGTTTTGTAACCAAGGTCGCCCGGCAAAGCCAGTGGGGATACGTGAGGGAACAAAAGAGCAGTCGTGTCAGCGCAAGGGCGCTGGAGTTCTTGCAATGTAAGCTTTAAATGGTGTCCACCTGTAGCGTTTGCGCAAAGAAACCTAGGATGCATGGGCGCTGAGCACAATTTTGAGAGCCAACAGGCGATGTTCTCTGCGCCGCAATCTCTGCAATATGCTTGTGCCTCCATGTAAAATGTAGTAACATGGCTACATGATAACCAAGAAGGACTGTCATGCCCATCACCACCCTGACCAGTCGAGAATTTAATCAGGCTGTCAGTGAGGCTAAAAAGGCGGCTTGTCAGGGGCCTGTGTTCATCACAGACCGAGGACGCCCAGCCCACGTTCTGATGAGTATGGATTTTTACCAGCGCCTCACAGGCAGCCGCCCGAAGATTGCTGATTTGTTGTTCATGCCCGGCATGCAAGATGTCGAGCTTGAAATACCGCGTTTAAGCGATTTAGCGCAGTCTGCTGACTTATCCTGATGTTGATACTTGACACCAATGTCCTTTCAGAGTTGCGCAAGATTCGTCTTGGCCGCGCAGACAAACGGGTCGCGCTTTGGGCTGATAGCGTGGAGTCAGTCGACCTGTATCTGTCGGTGATCACAGTCCAAGAGCTGGAAATCGGTGTGCTTTTGGCCCAGCGTCGTGATCCAGCACAAGGCGCTGTGCTTAGGACATGGATGGATGCGCATGTACTTCCCGCATTTGCGGGCCGGATCTTGCCTGTAGATACGGCCGTCGCTCAGCGAAGTGCCAAACTTCATGTGCCTGATCCACGACCTGTGAGAGATTGTCTAATTGCGGCGACTGCACTGGTGCATGGAATGACTGTCGTCACTCGCAACATGGCCGATTTTGAGCCTTGTGGCGTCGCCATGATCAATCCTTGGGATTTTTGATTTGTATTTTTGAATGTGTGCGGTCACTCCACACTTCAAGCAGAATAAAAACATTTTTAACAAGCCCCATTTGATCCATCATGCTTAAGTACCAAACCATTCCCGTGACGCCGTTCCAACAAAATTCCTCTTTGGTGTGGGACGACGTCACCCTTCAAGCCGCAGTGATCGACCCGGGTGGTGATCTCCATCTCTTGCTCGGCGCCGTGCAAAAGTTGGGCTTGAAGCTGGAGCAAATTTGGATCACCCACGCCCATGTGGATCACGCCGCGGCCACGGCCGAGTTGGCCGAGCGACTGCAGTTGCCCATCGTGGGCCCGCATCCGGCCGATCAGTTTTGGATCGATGGACTGCCTCAAGCCGCGGCCATGTACGGCTTTCCGCCGGCGCAGGCTTTCAAGCCGACTCGTTGGCTGGCGGATGGCGACACGGTGACGCTCGGTGCGCACACCTTGCAGGTGCGCCATTGCCCAGGCCATACGCCAGGTCATGTGGTGTTTTACTCGCCTGAGATCAAGCGTGCGTTTGTCGGTGATGTGCTGTTTGCCGGCAGCATTGGCCGCACGGATTTTCCGCAAGGCAATCACCAGGACTTGATTGACAGCATCACCCAGCGTTTGTGGCCCATGGGCAATGACACGGTGTTCATTTCGGGTCATGGCCCGGAGAGCACGTTTGGGCGCGAGCGCCAGTCCAACCCTTATGTGGGCGGGACTTGATGCGCGGCGCCTGGTGTGCGCGTGATCTGAAGTCGGTTTCAGCCCCGCTTGGCTTGCTCGTAGAGGTGTTGCACCTTGGGCAAGTTAGCTTCGAGTTCTTGAATCCGGTTGCCGCCACTGGGGTGTGTCGACAGGAAAGAGGGGCTGCCGTTGCCGTTAGCGTTGAGCATTTTTTTCCATAAGTTGACGCTGGCCTCCGGCCAGAAGCCGCCGCGTGCGGCGATTTCAAGCCCCACCAAGTCGGCTTCGGTCTCGTCGTCACGGCTGTACTTGAGCGTCAACAACTGCGTGCCCAGGTTGGCCGCTACATCGCCCAACTGACCCAGGCCCAGCAGGGTGGACGCTACGGACAGGCCGATGCTGGTGACCTTGGACTTGGCCAAACGCTCACGCGCATGCTCGCGCAGGGCATGGGCCATTTCGTGACCCATGATCATGGCGACTTCATCGTCGGTGAGCTGCAGCTGGTCCAGGATGCCGGTGTAAAACGCAATTTTCCCGCCAGGCATGCACCATGCGTTGAGCTGTTTGCTGCCAATCAAATTCACTTCCCAGCGCCATTCGGCCACGCGCGGATTCCACTGCGCGGTGAACGGAATCAAGCGGCGGGCAATGCTGTGCAGCCGCTTGAGCTGAGGGTGATCGATGGGGGCCAGTGCGTTTTTGGATTTGGCATCGGCCAGCACTTGGCTGTATTGCTGCTTGGCCGAGGACTCCAATTGTTCGGCCGGCACCAAGGTGCGCACGCTCGAAGACCCGCCGACATCGACCTGCGCCAAGACGGGCGCAGCTGCTGCGGCACCGGCGGCCTGCAAAAATCCTCGGCGCGGGTGCCAACGGTGTTCCACTGACGCGGCTTGAGGCGTGGCGCTGGTGGAGGGTGTTTTGAGGTCGCAAAGAAAGCACATGGTGCGCCCATAATAATCGCAAAGTAATACATCGGTGCGCATGGGCTTGAATCCGCTGGCCCTGGATAATCACCGCTATGACCGAGTCGTCCGCCTTACCCCCCGAACCCGCAAACAGTTCCCTTGTCGCGCGCCCTACCCCTTGGCTGGCCTCGCTTCGGGTCTACCTTCAACCCGCCAGTTTGCGCATGTTGTCGCTGGGCTTTTCGGCGGGCTTGCCGCTGCTCTTGGTGCTGGGTACTTTGAGCTTTCGGCTCCGCGAGGCGGGTATTGATCGCAGCACCATTGGGCATTTGAGTTGGGTGGGCTTGGCCTATGGCTTCAAATGGGTGTGGGCACCGCTGGTGGACCGCATGCCCTTGCCTTTCTTGACCCGCTGGCTCGGACGCCGCCGCAGTTGGTTGTTGGTTTCACAAATTGTCATCTTGTCGGCCTTGCTGGGCATGGCTTGGTGCGACCCCAGTCAGGGCTTGGAGCCGATTGTGTGGTGCGCTTTGGCTGTGGCCTTTGCCTCGGCCACGCAAGACATTGCCCTGGATGCTTTTCGCATCGAATCGGCGGGTGCTACGCAGCAGGCCGCGTTGGCGGCCAGTTACCAAACGGGTTACCGTTTGGCCATGATCTGGGCGGGCGCCGGCGTGTTGTGGGTGGCCGCTTGGGTGCAGGGGCCACAGGTTTCAGGCTACCAACATGCGGCCTGGGCGGCGGCTTACACCACCATGGCGTTGAGTATGTTGACCGGTATGCTCACGGTGTTGTTTTCGCAAGAACCCGTGTCCGCGCCCCTGCCGCCGGCACGCAATGCGCGTGAATGGTTGCAGGGTGCGCTGGTCGATCCATTTGCCGACTTTTTGCGCCGCTACGGTTGGCAGGCGGTGCTGATTTTGTTGCTGATTGCAACCTACCGCATCAGCGACGTGGTGATGGGCATCATGGCCAATCCGTTTTATGTGGACATGGGTTACACCAAAGACGAGGTGGCCACGGTAACCAAGGTCTATGGCGTGATCATGACCTTGGTGGGGGCTTTTGTCGGCGGTGTGTTGTCCATGCGCTTTGGCGTGATGCGTATTTTGCTGTTGGGTGCGGTGCTCAGCGCGGCCAGCAATGTGTTGTTTGCTTGGTTGAGTGGCGTGGGTCACGACGTGACGTCGTTGGTGCTGGTCGTGTCCGCCGACAACCTGGCCAGCGGCATTGCTTCCGCTGCTTTCATTGCGTATTTGTCGTCGCTCACCAACGTCAGCTACTCGGCAACGCAATACGCCTTACTCAGTTCCATGATGCTGCTCTTGCCCAAGTTCATTGCAGGGTTCTCGGGGGACTACGTCAATGCCCATGGCTATGCGTCCTTCTTTATCTCCACGGCTTGGCTGGGGGTGCCGGTGCTGCTGTTGGTGGTTTTGGCGGGAAGGTCTGTCAAGGGTTTGGCCCAAGCCGCACCTGTGCAAACGCAGTGATGAGCTTTACCCAACTTTACGGCTGCTTGATGCCCCATGAATATCACTCGGGCATCATGGTCAGAGTGTGAATAACCTCAAGGACGGATGCGCATGAGCGGCACATTGCTATTAATTGAAGACGATCTGCGCTTGGCCCAGATGGTGGCGGACTATTTGCGACAAGCGGGGTTTACCTGTGAACATGCCGGCGATGGCCAATCCGGTTTGACCCGGGTACAAGAAGGCGGCGTGGATTTGGTGGTGCTGGATTTGATGCTGCCTGACATGGATGGACTGCAGGTCTGCCAGCGCATTCGGGGGCTGCAGGGCAGCGCCAGTCAAGTGCCGGTGCTCATGCTCACAGCCAAGGGCGACCCGATGGACCGCATCATCGGCCTGGAGTTGGGCGCCGATGACTATTTACCCAAGCCCTTTGAACCGCGCGAATTGCTGGCGCGCATCAAAGCCATCTTGCGCCGCAAGCCGGGTGAGGCGGCACACGAGAAGTCGCATCTTACCTTTGGCTCGCTGGAGATTGACCGCGATGCACGGCAAGTGTCGGTGCACGGAGCCTTGTGTGATCTGACCTCGTACCAGTTTGATTTACTGGTGGCCCTGGCAGAACGAGCGGGCCGTGTCTTGACCCGCGATCAAATCATGGAGGCCGTGCGTGGCCGGGAACTGGAGGCGTTTGACCGATCCATTGATGTGCACATGGGGCGCATTCGCGCCGCCATCGAGGTGGATCCGAAAGATCCGAAACGCATTTTGACGGTGCGTGGCGTGGGCTACGTGTTTGCCAAGGAACAGGACTGAACCCATGGCGCTGCACACCGCATTTTCAAAACGTCTGTATCTGCGCATTTGGTTGGCGGTGGTACTGGGCGTGGCGGTGTTGATGCTTTTGGTAGGCTGGTTTTGGCGCTTGGCCGAGCAACACAACAGCTTTCACTCGGCTGCGCGTGAAGTGATTGTGCGCAATGCGGCAGGCGAGGTGATTGGCACCAGCCCGGCGCTGGCGCAGCGCGGGCGCGGCGTGGAGTTTGAGTTGCAGTTGCCCAACGGTGAAGCTCTGCAAATCCAGGTGCCGTTTCCTCGGTCACCTCGGGCTGACATGGACCGCGAGGGTCTGCATGGCCGAGATCATTTGCCGCACCATCCAGCGCCTTGGTGGGCGCGCCCACCTTATGGGTTTTTATGGATGCTGGCCTTGGTGGGCTTGGGCGCCGCACTGGCTGTTTACCCGATATTGCGGCGCCTGACACAACGTTTGGAAACTCTGCAACGCGGCGTTCAACAATGGGGCGCTGGCGATTTGAGCGTGCGCGTGCCAGTGACCGGCCAAGACGAAGTGGCCGATTTGTCGTTGCGTTTTAACGATGCGGCTGAACGCATTGAACACTTGCTAGCTGCGCAGCGCGCTTTACTGGCCTCGCAAAAATCGCTGCTCGCCAATGCTTCGCACGAGCTGCGCTCGCCCTTGGCACGCATTCGCATGGGGTTGGAGTTTATGGGCGGGGAGTCTCGGTCCGCGAAAGATGAGATCACGCGCAATATTGCAGAGCTCGATCAGCTGGTGGAAGAAATTCTGCTCGCCAGCCGCTTGGACGCCAAAGAGGCGGACCTTGGGATCATTGAGTCGGTTGACCTGATTGGCCTGTGCGCCGAAGAGTGTGCCCGCGTAGGCGCGGCGCTGCACTTGCCCGAAGGCGTGCAGTCGATTGAAATGTCCGGCGTCGCCAAACTGCTGCGCCGCATGGTGCGCAATTTGCTGGAGAACGCCAAGCGCTATGGCGGCGATTCAGACCCCGGCATTGAGCTGGCCTTGAGCCAAACCGCAGACCACACGGGCATCCGCGTGTCCGACCACGGGCCAGGCGTGCCCGCTGAGTTCAGAGAGAGGATATTTGAGCCCTTTTACCGCCTGCCCGGTGCCAGCGAGCGCACCGGCGGAGTGGGGCTTGGGTTGGCGTTGGTCAAGTCGATTGCCGAGCGGCATGGGGGGCGAGTCAGTTGCGAGGGACAAGGGGGGGGAGGGGCTTGTTTTGAGGTGTCGTTCAGGCACCAAATCTTTATCTAATACTTTTGTCAGATTTGCGTGGCTCTGAAAAATTCTAACTACGGAATTTTGGCGATTCTATTTGACCAACGTCACTGAAATTTTATTTTTGGGATCAAAAGACACAAGCCAATCAGCGTGGAAAGGCTTGCGGTGTAGTAATTATGTGCAAAGTTCACATTGAAAAAGCTGGCGGTAAGATGCACAAAGGTTACTCCGCTCAATGCCAGTGCAGCAGTGATTTCTTGCACTTTGAAAAGTGCCCAGCAGATCCACATGAGCCCCAGTAAGAGGCACAGTTGACTGGCCAGACCCCACAAGCCGTGATCAATCAGTTGATTCAAATATTCGTTGTGAACATGGCCTAGTTGATGGATTTCTGTGGAGTGCGCTTCGTCGGCCCATTGGCTCAAAAGTTGTTTTCGTCCGTCATGGCCATACCCAATCCATGGCGAGGCTTGTATGGCCAATAGACTTTTTTGCCACATGAAGATTCTGGAGCCCACTGAGCTGTTGGAGCCTGCTGCAGGCGATGCTTTAGAAATTTCAAATTGCTCGATCGCTTCGTAGACCGCTTCGGTCGGGCGTTGCAAAACTGGTGTGTAACTGAGGGCCCAGCATGTAGCAATCAAGACCGCCGCACCGACAATTGGGCTTCTGGATTTAAGTCCGGCAGACTGAAACGGAGGGGTGCCCATGGGCCGCATGTAATGTCGCCACAGATGGTGACTACAAATCAATGCCCACCAAACCACAATGCCAAATACACCGCGACTTCGGCTGGATAAAACCGCAAGCATCGCAAAAAGTCCACCGGTTAACCAGATCCGGCGAGCAACAGGGGCAAAGTCTGACTTCAGGCCTAAAGCCAGCAGCCATGCACTGACCATGGCCATGCCGCCAGCCCAGGGAATTGGGTGTGTGGCGACCGCATCTCTGCCGAACACTGAGACCCAGAGCAGCCCCATCAGACTGCTTAATGAGAGTGCGTAAGCTATTGTGGATAAAAGGCGTGGTCGCTCGAACAGATTACTGGCCACGACCGCATAGATGCCCAGGGCACCCAAGAAGAGTCGCAGTTCGCCATGGCGCTCTGCCCACGGGTCAGACCAATAGATCATCGGCACAGTTTTGAGGAGCAGTACCGCCAAGCTCACGGCCAGCCAAACCCCCACCCAGGTTGGCACCTTAAGCCACTGACCAGAGCGCAAAGCGTACACACTCGCCCACAAACCCGCCAGCATCAAGAGTAGCCAAGCCAAGCCCATGGCGTTACTGCTGAGTGATGACAACGCCGTCGCCAGGGCAAATAAAATTTCGAAAGGCGCGAGCATGGGTCGAGATGGCGCCGCCGAGTTAGGCATTGTTCAGCCAAACCAGTTTGGTCGCTGGCTGCGTCATGATGGGCGTTTTGTCATTGAGCACTTCACCCGCTATGACTTTTTGATAGGCCGTCACATAGTCATCTGTCATTCGATCTGCGTTGAAAAAGTTGACAGCTCTTGCATGACAGGCTTGCCGGTCAAATTTTTGCTGGCTGACTGTTTCAGTCAAAACACTTAACTGGTTAGACAGAACCCCGCATTCGGGTGTGACAATTTCGGGTAAAGCGCCATAGGGTGTAGCGAACACCGGGCAGCCAAAATACAGACTTTCAATCACCGCCAGGCCAAACGGTTCATGCCAGCGCACTGGGAAAATCAGCCCACGTGAGTGGCGCATGGTATTGAATTTGGTCTCGCCACCCACCATGCCTAGAAACTGCACGGTACGCGACCATGTGAACCTGAAGCCTCGCTTGATGTTCAAGCGGGTGCCGCCCATGACGACCAAGGGAACGCGAGCCTTTTTACTCACATCAATGGCTCCTTGTACATTCTTTACGCGCCACATGGCCTTGCCTAAAAAATGAAAGTGCGTTCGTTCATTGTGCAGGTCCGCGGGGCCGTAGGCACTCCAGTCCAGTCCGTTATAGACGAAGCGCTGCGCGCCGTGCCGCGAAGCGTGATTGCTTGACACAAAAACGGTGTTGAGGGGCAAGGCTTCATTTAAGTTGGAGTTGCCATGCTGCGTCATCAGCCACGGTTTGCCACATTCAAAATCGACCCCGGGGTTGAACTGGAAGTGAACCAGGTCTACATCGGAAGGAATTTGCTGTTGAAGCGTGAAATCCGGATTGAGTTCAATCACTTGAGCAAAAGGACAAGTCGAACCTTTGGGCACCAAAAAGCTGACTTGGTGGCCCTTCTCGACCAAGCACTTAGCCAAATCCCAAATGACGCGTTCAGTGCCGCCATAGGCGAAAACAGGGATGGGTGAGTGGTTGACCAGTAGGATGTGCAAGGTGCTTACCTTTTGACGGAAGCCGTCAGGTATTCACGGTCGTATTTGAGCATGGCATAGCGAAAGAAGCATTCCAGCGCAATGAAGAAGCAAAATAAGAAGCCTTCTGCTCCGCACAAAAAACCACGCCTGAAAATGTACAGTTGAATAAAACTGTTCAGAGCCGAGGCAAAGCCTCTGAGCACCCCACCCGACTTACCTTTTTCTGCGCGTTTGGCTGCGCCTAATTGGGCGTATTGGGCGAGTTTTTGCAAGCTGCCATACACCGTTTCACGTGAGTAATGCCAGAGACGGTGCTTGAATTTGCGCACCGGTGTTTGCGGGTTTTGCAAGATGGCTTTTTCATGAACCAGACCTTCAAATCGCAGTAAATTGGCCATGGGGAACATGCGCTGGACGCCCCCGGTGGACTTCATCAAAGTGAGTGCTTTGCCATAGGCTACCTGGTTCCAGAGTACTTCCCAAGTGAGTTGCGCTTGAGACTGCACCGCCTCTATAATTTCAGTGGCCAGTTCGGCCGGGATTTGCTCATCGGCATCCAAAAAGAAAATGTAATCGGCGTTGCAATGCTGAATCAAGCGGTTGCGCTGCTCTGCAAAACCTTGCCAGTCGGGGTGGCTGTGCACCTTAGCGCCCATGCTTTGCGCAATGGCAACGGTGTCATCTTTGCTGCCGCTGTCGACGACCACAATCTGGTCTGCAAAATGGGCGCTTTGAATGCACTGCGCAATTCGACGTTCCTCGTTCAGCGTCAGGATGGCGATGCACAGGGTGGGTTTCTTGCTCATCGAACGCTCCAATCTAACAAGCCGCGCCAGCGGCCAACCATGCGGGCAATTAGCCGTGGTGACGGGATCAAAATGCGCAGCACCATGGCCAGTGTGGTCTCGACCAACAGCTTGCGCCGTTGGTTGGCTGCGATCTCGGAGTTTTGGTGTTTGCGCGCGAAGATGAGTTTGGACTGCGCATGGTGGTAGCCACGCAGGTACTCGCTGCGCCACGGGTTTTTGCCGCGCACAGAGCCGCGTGATTTATGCAGCGCGGTGTGCACCGGGTCAACGATCATGGGCAGGTGGGCCTGGAATAGGCGCAGGCAAAGATCATCGTCTTCGTAGTACAAAAAGAACTGCTCGTCAAAGTAACCGCATTGTGCAAAAGCACTGCATCTGAAAAGCATCGCTGCACCGCACACAAAGCCAACGCAGGCGGGGCCTTCTTGCACGCCGGGGCCTTTGCTTTTCCACATCAGGTGCGGCCAACGGTAGTTGATGTCAGCTTGCCCGTTCGCCTGCAACAACTGCGGCGCAATGACTGCAGCATCTGGGTAGAGGGACGCAGTGTTCAGTAGACCCAAAACAGAGTCGCTGGTGATTTCGCAGTCTGGGTTGAGCAACAGCGCAAACGGGGTGGTGACAAGCGCCAAAGCGCGGTTGTTGGCCGCGCCAAATCCCAGGTTACTGGGCAGAGCCAGTACGCGCGCCAGAGGTAGGTATTTCTGCGTCAGTTGCACACCGCCATCATCGCTGCCGTTATCGACAACGATGATGTGTTCGAATTTTTCTAAACTGGTCTGCAGCGCTGGCAAACAGTGCGCGCTGTTGAAGGTCACAACGATGACAGTGACCTGACTCAGCGTGACGGCTGGCTGAGCAGGTCCTGGCGCTGTCTCAGTGGCCGTGACCAACAACCTCACCCGCTTTGAGTTGGTACACATTGCCGCAATACGGGCATTTGGCAGAGCCGGTTTTAGCCACGTCCAGGTACACCTTGGGGTGGGTGTTCCAAAGTTTCATGTCAGCTTGGGGGCTGGGGCAAAACACGCCGCCTTGGGCGTTCAGGTCTTTGGCCAGCAGTTCAATTGAGTTGCTCATTGGAATCTCCTCAAACCTGGGTCAGCCAATGGGCGTATTTGGGGTTGCGGCCGTTGACGATGTCAAAGAAAGCAGACTGGATTTTTTCGGTGATCGGGCCGCGGCTACCGGCGCCCAGTTCGATGCGATCGAGTTCGCGGATCGGCGTCACTTCAGCGGCCGTGCCGGTGAAGAAAGCTTCGTCAGAGATGTACACCTCGTCGCGGGTGATGCGCTTTTGCACGATTTCCAAACCCAAATCTTTGGCAATGTGAAACACGGTGTTGCGGGTGATGCCGTTCAAGGCGCCAGCCGACAAGTCAGGCGTGTAGATCACGCCGTCTTTAATCACAAAAATGTTTTCGCCCGCGCCTTCCGACACAAAGCCAGAGGTGTCGAGCAACAGGGCTTCGTCGTAGCCCTCGTCGGTCACTTCCATATTGGCCAAGATGGAGTTGGTGTAATTGCTCACCGCCTTGGCTTGCGTCATGGTGATGTTGACGTGGTGACGCGTGTAGCTGGAGGTTTTGACGCGGATGCCGCGCTTCATGCCTTCTTCGCCCAGGTAGGCACCCCAGGTCCAAGCCGCGACCATCAAATGGATGGTGTTGCCCTTGGGCGAGACGCCCAATTTTTTGTCGCCAATCCAGGTCAGCGGACGGATGTAGCCGGACTCGAGATGGTTTTCACGCACCACAGCACGCTGGGCTTCGTTCACCTGTTCTTTGGTGAATGGTATTGCCATGCGCAAGATCTTGGCGCTGTTGAACAGGCGGTCGGTGTGCTCTTGCAGGCGGAAGATGGCGGTGCCTTGCTCGGTTTTGTAAGCGCGCACGCCTTCAAAAGCGCCACAACCATAGTGCAAGGTGTGGCTCAGTACGTGGATTTTGGCATCGCGCCAATCGACCATCTGGCCGTCCATCCAGATTTTGCCGTCACGGTCTGA
This sequence comes from Comamonadaceae bacterium, assembly GCA_947452785.1. GTDB lineage: Bacteria > Pseudomonadota > Gammaproteobacteria > Burkholderiales > Burkholderiaceae_C > Limnohabitans_A. Next base: position 29,028 of record CANGDZ010000020.1, read on the forward strand.
CATAGAAGGAATAACGACGCTCATCATGTGTCCTTAATTTGGGATTGCAATGCAATGTGCATATAAGTCGATTTTACGGTCTGCGGACGTGCTTGTTGACATCTGGCCTGTCCCCATCGGGAATTATTAGGGGGCATCGTCATCTGTCGCCGGGCGCTCCAAGACCCATTCGCTGAGCTTGCCAGACACAAAAGTGCAGGTGACATGCGATTGCCCCGAATCAGACCACCTGAAAACTTCAGGTTGCGCGTCTTTGTCGCTTTGCAGTTGTCCCAGGGAGCGGGTCATGGCGATCACGTGCATCAAATTCACACCTTTTTTAAGTTTGGCGTTCAGCATGACAGCGCTGGCCACCGATCCCACTGGGCGGTTGGTGGCGCGTTTGAGCACGGTCAGCACGCGGGTGAAGTGCAGCAAAATCCACATCACCAAGCCGCTGGTCACCAGGGCAATGCCCGGCCATTGGTAAGCGCGCCAGGCGCCCACGGTCAGGGCAATGCAGGCCACGGGAATCAAAATACGGTTGAAATTCATGGCGCTATTGTCGTGCTTTATGGGGCGGGCTTTTTTGCGGCTCAGCTCAGGCTGCGCACCAACTCCATGGCTTCTTCGATGCGCTCGACCGGATGGATGGTCAAACCCTCAAACGATTTGTCGTTTTTCTTAGGCGCATTTGCTTTTGGCACGATGGCGACTTGAAAGCCCAGTTTGGCCGCTTCTTTCAGGCGCTCCTGCCCACGCGGCGCGGGCCTTACCTCACCGGCCAAGCCGACTTCGCCAAAGGCAATAAAGCCTTTGGGCAAGGCCTTGCCCCTCAGGCTGGAGGTAATCGCCAGCATGACAGCCAAGTCGGCAGCCGGTTCGCTGATGCGCACGCCGCCCACTGCGTTGACAAACACATCTTGGTCCATGCAGGCCACGCCGGCATGCCGGTGCAGTACCGCCAGCAACATGGCCAAGCGGTCGCGGTCCAAACCCACCGACAAGCGGCGCGGGCTGGGGCCACCGCTGTCGACCAAGGCTTGAATTTCTACCAGCAACGGACGCGTGCCTTCCAAGGTCACCATCACGCAGCTACCGGGCACGGGCTCGCTGTGCTGGCTCAAAAAGATGGCGCTGGGGTTGCTCACGCCCTTGAGGCCTTTTTCGGTCATGGCGAACACGCCGATCTCGTTCACCGCGCCAAAACGGTTCTTGATGGCGCGGATCAGGCGGAAGTTCGAATGCGTGTCGCCTTCAAAGTAGAGCACCGTGTCCACCATGTGTTCTAGCACGCGCGGGCCTGCCAGGGCGCCTTCTTTGGTCACGTGCCCGACCAGAACGATGGTGATTCCGGTCGATTTGGCAATCCGCGTCAAATGCGCAGCGCATTCGCGCACCTGCGCCACCGAGCCGGGGGCCGAGGTAAGTTGGTCGGAGTACACCGTCTGAATCGAGTCGATGACAGCGATGCCGGGCTGGCGCGCTTGCAGAGTGTGCAGAATCTTTTCCAGTTGGATCTCAGGCAGCACCGCCACCTGGCTTGCCACTAGGCCCAAGCGCCGTGAGCGCAGGGCCACTTGCGCGCCACTTTCTTCGCCAGTCACATACAAGGTGTTCATGCCGCTGCGCTGCAACGCATCCACCGCTTGCAAAAGCAAGGTCGATTTGCCGATGCCCGGGTCGCCGCCAATCAGCACCACACCGCCTGCCACCATACCGCCGCCCAACACCCGGTCCAACTCGTCAATGCCGGTCGTGTGGCGTTCAAAGTCGGCCGCTTCGATCTCAGACAAGGGCAAGACGGCCGACGTGGGCGCCAAGGAAGCATGTGCTGAGCCAAAGCGATTTTTGCCAGCCGCAGGTTCCGCAGCACCTTCGATCAAGCTGTTCCAAGCCTCGCAACTGGGGCACTTGCCCATCCAGCGCGCGCTGGTGCCGCCACATTCGGTGCAGGTGAAAATTGATTTGTCTTTGGCCATAGTTTAGGTTTGCCAGGGATAGTGCAAAGGAGTCCAGTTGCGGCCTATGCGCCTCAAAATTGAGCGCTGCCATTTTGGTTTTTGCAAAAAGGCTTTTTTGGGAGCGACGCGCACATCGGGTTGAATGGCAGGCCACAGCGCCAAACGCTCTTCATAGCTTGCGTGAAGACCTAGCTGCTCAAAGAACGCTTGTAAGTCAGCACGAAATTCTTTGAACCAGTGGTAATGAAAAACCACCTCACCACTGTCCACCAAGGGCACACAATGGGAATGCAGAACTGCTGAGAACGCGCTTTGCTCCACGGTATGGATGGGTAACAGGGGCCAAATGGCGTCAATCCATGCCGTGGCCTCGTCAAACCAGTCGACGTTGGCGGCGTTAAAACCAATCACGCCTGAATTCCACAGGGGCGTGGCCGGGTCCAGCGGGCACCAGACGCCATTGACTTGCAAAGTGCTGCGCCGAAAAAATTCACCCGCGCGCTTTTGACTGCGCGTGGCGTTGGGGATGGCGTTGGCAGAGCCCTCGCATTCGTTGAGCACAACCAAGCCTTGGGCCATCTGATCCAGCCAAGGCTGGATGTTGTGCAGGAACGCCGTGTCGGTGTCCAAAAAAATAATCTGTTCACCAGGGTGGCTTATCTCCCTTGTGGCCCAGGCAATTGCCTGAGGCTTGAGGCGGTGTACATAACCTGTCGGGCCGATGAAAGCCTGTTTGCGTTCAGCCGAAAGTGGCAGGTAGTAAATGTCCGGCGCATCGCCCAGTAACTGTTGCAATCGCGCGGCGTGGTCGGTGACCACATGAATCGGCCCTTTGAATTGGCCATTGCCTCTGGCCGAAAGAATGGCATAAGCCGCTTCCATGGCATAGACCTCAGGCCCGTGGCTGAGGTAAAGCAGGTGACAGGTCGGGCGGGTCATGGGGGTGATTGTCGCTGGGGATGGCGTCCGGCCTTGCGGTCGAGAAGATTCAAACCCAGCCCCGCAACAATTCGCTCGTCAATTCCGCAGCTGAGCCCGTGCGACATGCCTTGAAATTTTCTCCCGCCCATAAGGGCGTGAAATCGGCTTGTTGCCGCATTTCGGCTGCCGCTCGAAGTGGGGCAAGGGCTGCAGTGGCCAGCGGAAAGGCCGGTGCACCAGGGTTCAAGGGGCCCAGCTCGCGCATCAAACGGTTCATCAGGCCACGCGCGGGCCGGCCGGTGAACAAACGGGTGAGCGCCGTTTCAGGCGCATCGGCGGCAAGTAATGCCCTACGGTGCAGGTCACTGGTGGTGCTTTCGTTGCAGCACAAATATGCTGAACCGACCTGCGCGCCAGAGGCCCCCATTTGGCGGACGTTGGCAAGATCTTGGGCTGTGGCCAGGCCGCCAGCGGCGATCACGGGAATGCTGACAGTTGCAAGGATTTTGGGCAGCAGGTTGGAGAGCCCGCGCTGCTGGCCCAGGTCGTCACTCAAAAACATCCCTCGGTGACCACCCGCTTCCAGGCCTTGCGCAATCACCGCGTCGGCGCCGTGCGCTTGCAGCCATTGCGCTTCAGCCACGGTGGTGGCCGAGGACAGCACCAGGCTGCCCCAGCTTTTAACTCGGGCCAGCAAGTCCGGCGCGGGCAGGCCAAAGTGAAAGCTCACGACGGTGGGCTTGAACGCTTGCAGTACATCGGCCATGGTGTGGTTGAACGGGACCCGTGCCGGGCTGGATGGCACGGCCTGGATGTCCACACCCCACTCGGCGTAATAGGGGGCCAGCAACTGGCGCCAAGCCGCTTCGGCGGCTGCGTCTGGCGCGGGTGTGGCGTGGCAAAAAAAATTGACATTGAATGCGCGTGACGTGGCTTGGGTCAAGGCGCTCAACGCGGTCGCCAGCGCGTCGGGACTGAGCATGGCGGCGGGAAGGGAGCCCAGGCCACCGGCTTCGCACACGGCTGCAGCCAGGCGATGGTCTTGCACCCCCGCCATGGGGGCCTGAATTAAAGGGGCTTGCAGGCCTAAGTGAGCACACAGGTCAATCATGACCTGACTATAGCCGCGCTTCTCCCTGGGGATTGAGGCGTTGGATTTCGGATGTGAGCGCCTCTAAAGAAATCGGCTTGGACACATAGCCATCCATGCCAGAGGCCAGATACAGCTCCCGGTCACCTTTGAGCGCGTTGGCGGTCACCGCAATGATGGGTGTGGGCGACAAGCTGTTCTTTTTTTCCAAGTCACGAATGAGTTGCGTGGCTTCAATGCCGCCCATTTCCGGCATCTGAATGTCCATCAAAATCAGCTCAAACGAACTGCTGTTAAAAGCCTCGACTGCCTCCAGACCGTTGTTGGCCAGAGTGACTTCGTAGCCCATGCGGTGGAGCAAAATGGTTTCGAGGGTTTGGTTGATGGGCGTGTCTTCAACCAGCAAGACGCGGCGTACGGTGTCGCCACAAGGGGGTGTTTGAGAGGCCCGCGTGTCCCCATTCAGCAGGACGCTCTTGCCCTCGCGTTGCTGGTTGAGCACGGCGATCAGCTCATGCGGGTCCACCGGTTTGATCAAGAAACTTTGAATCTGCAGACGCTTCAATTCTTCGGCGCTGATTTGCTCACTGAGTGCGCCCATCATGATGATGGCCAACTCATCCGCAGAGCGCAGTTTACGCATTTGCGCCGCCAAGGCATAACCGTCAATATCGGGCATGTCCACGTCAATCAATGCAAACTGCGCTTGCATCAGTTGTGGAATATGCAGGGCGTGTGCCGCGCTGTCGCTGGCGAGCACATGCAATCCCGCTGACCTCAGCTGTTGCGTCAATATTAAGCGGCTGCGCGCGTTGTCCTCTACCACCAGGGCCATTTTTCCGGCCAGTTGAGGGTGCAGTTGGTGGTTCAGAACAGGGGGGGACAGCGCATTTTGCAACTGGATGTGGAAGCTGAACGTGCTGCCCTGCCCCAACTGACTGCTCACATGGATGTCGCCGCCCATCATTCGCACCAAATTGCGGCTGATGGCGAGCCCCAGCCCGGAGCCTCCAAAGCGCCTGGCCGTGCTGGAATCGGCTTGGGTGAACACCTCAAAGATCAGGGCTTGCATGTCTTGCGAAATGCCAATGCCGGTGTCCTGAATTTGAATCGCCAGCCACACCCCTTGGTCGTTCGACGGGGGGCTCATGCGGGCCACATTCAGCACAATCTCGCCATGGGCGGTGAACTTGATGGCATTGCCCAATAAATTGGTGAGAATTTGCTGCAAACGCAGAGGGTCGCCCACCACCAAGTCGGGCACATCGGACGCCATGTCGCACACCAGTTCCAGTTTTTTCTCGCTTGCGCGCAAGGACAGTGTGCGTGTGGCCTGACGAATCAGGCCATGCAAAGAAAACTCATGCGGATCGAGGTGCAGTTTTTGCGCCTCGATTTTTGAAAAATCCAGAATATCGTTGATCACCGCGACCAGTGAGTTGGCCGAGGCGGCCACCATCTCCAGGTAGCTGCGCTGCTCTGCGGTCATGCGCGTTTGCAAACACAGCTCAGTCATGCCCAAAATGCCGTTCATGGGCGTGCGAATTTCGTGACTCATGTTTGCCAAGAAATGACTTTTGGAGGCGTTGGCTGCTTGCGCCGCATCGCGTGCCAGAGCCAAATCTTTTTCGGCATTGGTGCGGGCTTCAACAAAGGCATTGAAGGCCTGAACCACGGTTTTGATTTCCTCTCCACCCAGCTCCACGATGGGCGCAACGACTTGGCCCTGTTGCATGTGCTCGGCGGTGTCGTGCATGGCTTGCGCCAGCTCCTGCAGGGGTTGAATCAATCTGGAGACAAAGCCCCAAATCAATGGCAACAAGGTCAGCATCAATAACAAGGTGACCAGCAGCATGCGTTCAGACAGATCGGCAATTGGCGCAAAGGCTTCAGCGGAGGGGATGACGGAGGCCACAATCCAATCGGTTGATTTCAACCGTTTGAAAGTGAACAAGCCTTCCAGGCCCCGGTAGTTGACGCCCTCTTGCGTACCTTCAAAACCTTTAAAAGCGTTTTCAAGAGGGCGATTGGTTCGACCTTCTGGTATGGTTTGCAAGATCAAACTCGGGTCCGGGTGAGCAATGCGGACGCGGTCTTTGGTGACAATGTAGTAATAACCGGCTTCGCCGTTTTTACGGGTGGCAATCGCGCCGAGCAAGTTGGGTTTGTACAGGTTCAGAACCCCACCCAAGATGCCCACTAATTTCTTGTCGTGATTCAAAATGGGCGAGGCCACGACGACGATGGGTTGCTTGGTGGCCTTGCCCAGGATGGGTTTGGAAATGACGGTGTGCCCCGTGGCGATCACCCCCTGGATGTAGTCGCGCGAGGACATGTCCAAGGTGCGCCGCCCGGGTTTTTGCGGCCAATCCACCAACAAGGTGCCTTTGGCGTCAAACACGTACAGATCGTCGAAGACCGAAAGCAGGGCGTGCTCGCGTTGCAGTAGCTTCTCCAATTGCCCAAAGTCATTCATCTGCCCGACCGGCAGGTTCAGGCCCACACTGGTGAGCATGGCCATGCTGTCTTGCAGTCGCTCGTCCAGGTGCTCGGTCAACTCACTCAATTGCTTGTATTCATGCTTTTCGATACGTTGCACGATGTCGCTGCGCAAAACGTAGAACTGCAAAACCAACTGCGCCAGCAGCAACACAAATCCCATGGCAATGGCACTCAGGGCGAGTTGAATTTTGATACTGAGGTGTTTCATGGTGGGCAAGCGCAGAGCGCCAAAATGTGCCGGTCGCAAGCCGAGCCAAGGAAATAATTGATGTGTATAGAGTCAAATTTTAGGTCTTAAATCAATTTTTTGAGCTCTTATGTATCAGTAAAAAAGATGAACGCTGTTTTTGTTCTGTTGACCGTGGGGTCGCAGGGTAAACCCGAGAGGCGGATTGGTGCAATTCATTTAACATGTTAAATAAATGAAGCACGCCCAACCTTTCGTCCATCGCAACCTGCCTCGCTTGCTCTTAGAGGCGCGTGAGACCGTGATGGCGCACACCCGGCCCAGCTTGCGCGACCATGGTTTGTCAGACCAGCAATGGCGCGTATTGCGCGTTCTGGGCGAGCATGCCGAGGAGTCTGAGGGCATTGAAACGGGTCGCGTGGCGCGCGAGGCGTTTTTGCTCGGCCCCAGCCTCACGGGCGTGCTGGCGCGCATGGAGCGCGATGGCTTGATTACCCGTGCGCGTTGCCGGCAAGATGCACGCCGCACCGTGGTACGCGCCACCGAGGCCGGACTGGCCAAAGTGCAGGCCTTGTCGCAGACCATTGAGGCGCACTACGCCTGGATGGAGCAACAACTGGGCAAGGCCCATTTGAAGGCCTTGTATGAGTTGCTGGACGGCGTGATCGCGCTCGAGGCGATGGCCCCAGAGACAGACATTGAAGAGGAATAAGTCATGGCCCTGATCCGAACCCCACAGACCCCATGGCAACCCCTGGGCACGGTCTATGGGCCTTTGCTCAATTTCCGCCGGGAGTGGGACCTGTGGGCGCCGCGCATGACGCAAGACCCCTACAAGGCCGCGCCCCAAGCGCCCGTGCTGTATGTGAAAAGCGCCAACACGTTCAACCCCAGCGGCGAGTTGGTTTTGCAAGATGGCATCACTGAGGTCGAAATCGGCGCCACGCTGGGCGTGGTCATGGGGGCGGATGGGCAACCTGAATCCGTCGTGTTGCTCAACGACTGGGCGGTGCCTCACGCCAGTTACTACCGCCCGCCGGTCAAGTACCGTTGCCGTGACGGCTACCTGGGCCTGGGTTTGCTGCGTCCTTGGGCCGACCTGGACGTCAACGACTTGCGCTTGCGCGTGACGCTGAACGGGGCTGCCGTGCAGACTGTGGATTTTTCACAACTGAAGCGCCCACTCGTGCAGTTGTTGGTTGATGTTGCTGAATTCATGAGCCTGCAAGCGGGTGATGTGCTGATGCTGGGTACGGACTGCCTTGAGGACGGAACACGCCCACGCGCCCGCGCAGGCGACACCGTGCGCATCGAAGCCGCAGGCTTTGCGTCCTTGAGCCAAACCCTTATTTCAGCCTTGAACACCGGAGGTGCCGCATGAAACACGCCCGCATTGCTTGGGCCGGTGCCCTGCACGACGCTGTCGAGTGCGAAGGCCAACTGCTGTTGACCCGCAGCCCGCACGCGGGCCGCTTGCTGAGTTTTGACGAGGTGGTCTGGCTGCCGCCTTTGGCTCCGACCCGACAAGCACGCACCGTGATCGCTTTGGGGCTGAACTACGCTGACCACGCTAAAGAGCTGGCTTTCAAAGCCCCCGAAGAACCGCTGGCCTTCATGAAGGGCGAGGCGGCGTTCATCGGTCATCGCGCGCTCACACGTCGCCCTGCCGAGGTAAAGAACATGCACTACGAGTGCGAGCTGGCGGTGGTGATCGGGCGCACCGCACGGCATGTGAAGAAAGTAGATGCCTATGACTTCATCGCCGGTTACAGCGTGGCCAACGACTACGCCATCCGCGACTACCTGGAAAATTGGTACCGCCCCAATCTGCGCGTGAAAAACCGCGACACTTGCACGCCGATCGGTCCTTGGCTGGTCGATGCCGCTGATGTACCAGACCCCATGGCGCTGGCGCTGCAAACCACCGTCAACGGCCAAGTCACGCAAAGCGGCAACACCCGCGACATGATTTTTGATGTGCCCACGCTGATTGAATATTTCAGCAGCTTCATGACCCTGCAGCCGGGCGACGTGATCCTCACCGGCACGCCCGACGGCGTAGTGGACTGCCAGCCGGGCGACGTCGTGGTCACCGAAATCGAGGGCCTGGGCGCCCTGGTCAATACCATCACCCAAGGATAAATATGCGCATCGACCATCTGATTAACGGCCAGTCCGTGGCTGGCACGGATTACTTTGAAACCGTCAATCCCGCCACACAGCAAGTGCTGGCGCAAGTCGCCTCAGGCGGCTTGCTGCAGGTCAACCTGGCCGTGGCCGCAGCCAAAGCCGCCTTTCCAAAGTGGGCCGCCACACCCGCCGCCGATCGCGCCAAGGTCATGCGCAAGCTCGGCGAGTTGATTGCTCAGCATGTGCCCGAAATCGCCGAGACTGAAACTCGCGACTGTGGCCAGACCATCAGCCAGACGGGTAAGCAACTGGTGCCGCGTGCGGCTGACAACTTTCATTACTTTGCCGAAATGTGCACCCGTGTGGACGGGCACACCTACCCCACACCCACTCACCTGAACTACACGCTGTTTCACCCGGTGGGGGTGTGCGCTTTGATCAGCCCGTGGAACGTGCCCTTCATGACAGCCACTTGGAAAGTGGCACCCTGCCTGGCTTTTGGCAACACCGCCGTGCTCAAGATGAGCGAGCTCTCGCCCATGAGCGCCGCCCGCCTGGGTGAATTGGCGCTGGAAGCTGGCGTACCCCCTGGCGTGTTGAACCTGGTGCACGGCTACGGTAGAGAAGCCGGCGAGCCGCTGGTGGCACACCCCGATGTGCGCGCTATCAGCTTCACCGGCTCGACCGCCACGGGTAACCGCATCGTTCAAGCGGCGGGCCTGAAAAAGTTCAGTATGGAGCTGGGCGGAAAATCACCTTTCGTGATTTTTGAAGATGCTGACCTGGACCGCGCGCTGGACGCAGCCCTTTTCATGATTTTCAGCAATAACGGCGAGCGTTGCACCGCCGGCAGCCGCATCCTTGTGCAACAAAGCATCTATGCCGACTTCGCTGCTAAGTTTGCCGAGCGCGCCAAACGCATCACTGTGGGCGATCCGCTCAATGAAAAAACCATCGTCGGCCCCATGATCTCGCAAGCGCACTTGGCCAAGGTGCGCAGCTACATCGAACTCGGCCCGAAAGAAGGCGCCACGCTGCTGTGCGGTGGCCTGGACCGGCCGAGCTATGCGCCCGAATTGACGGGTGACTTGCAAAAAGGCAACTTCGTTTGGCCTACCGTGTTTGCCGATGTGGACAACCGCATGAAGATCGCGCAAGAAGAAATATTTGGCCCTGTGGCCTGTTTGATTCCGTTCAAAGACGAAGCACATGCGATTGAGTTGGCTAACGACATTCAGTACGGTTTGTCGAGCTACGTGTGGACTGAGAACATTGGCAAGGCGCACCGCGTGGCCGCCGCGGTGGAGGCGGGGATGTGTTTTGTCAACAGCCAAAACGTGCGTGACCTGCGCCAACCCTTTGGCGGCACCAAGGCCAGCGGCACCGGGCGTGAAGGCGGCACCTGGAGCTACGAAGTTTTTTGCGAACCGAAAAACGTGGCGGTGTCCATGGGTTCGCACCATATTCCCCATTGGGGCCTGTGAACATGCAACGCCGCGAGATCTTGCTGGGCGCTGTGGGGGCGACGCTGCCGTGGGCCAGTCAAGCACAGAGTCAATCCCAAACCCATGCTCAGGCCTGGCCAGCGAAGTCGATCCGCTGGATCGTGCCTTTCGCGCCGGGCGGCACCACCGATGTGGTGACGCGTCTGGTCGCGGTGGAGTTGACCCGTTCCCTTGGCCAACCGGTGGTCGTCGACAACAAGCCCGGCGCCGGCACGGTGATGGGTGTGGATCTGGCGGCCAAGTCGCAAGCGGACGGCTACACCCTGGTCACGGTGGCCAACAGCTTTTGCGTCAACCAGACTTTGGTCAAATACCTGCCCTATGACGGACCGCGCGATCTGCGTCCTGTGGCCCTCATGGGCATGTCTGAGCATGTGCTTGTCACGCACCCTGGCAGCGGCCTCAAGACGCTGGCCGATTTGATTGCCGCGGCGAAGAAGCAGCCGGGCAAGCTCAGCTACGCCTCGTTCGGCGCCGGCACTTCGGCCCACTTGGCCGGTGCTATGCTCGAAGCTCAGTCTGGCATCGAGATGATCCATGTGCCCTACAAGGGTCAGGCTCCAGCGCTCAACGATGTGATCGGTGGGCAGGTGACGGTGATGTTTGGCAATTGGCCCGAATTTCGCCAGCATGTGCACAGCGGCAAGCTGGTGGCTTTGGGTATGGCCACGGCCAAACGCACACCCCTGGCGCCGCAAATTCCAACTCTGGCTGAGCAAGGCCTGGCCATCGAATCGAACTCATGGAACGGCACTCTGGTGCGAACCGGCACACCCGATGCCGTGGTGCACAAACTCAATGCCGAAATCAACAAGGCCTTGCAAACACCCGCCGTGACGCAGGCTTTTCAAGAGGGCGGCATCGCCTCATTGGCCGGCACACCCGATCGTTTTGCGGCGTTCATCCGCAGTGAAACCGACAAATACGCGCAAGTGATCCGCAAGGCCGGCATCACCTTAGAGAGCTAAAAAAGGAAACGCCATGGACGCATTCAAAAATTTCCGGAGAACTTGTCATGGGTAAGCTCGCACTCGCCGCCAAGATCACGCATGTGCCCAGCATGTACCTGAGTGAAATTCCGGGCCCGCGATTTGGTACGCGTCAAAACGCGATCGACGGCCATAAAGAAATCAGCCGCCGCTGTCGCGAACTGGGTGTGGACACCTTGGTGGTGTTTGACACGCATTGGCTGGTCAACGCCAGCTACCACATCAACTGTGGACTGCATTTCAAAGGCGTTTACACCAGCAACGAGTTGCCACATTTCATCAGCAACATGGCGTTCGAGTCGCCCGGCAACCCGGCGCTGGGTCATTTGCTGGCGAAGGTGTGCAACGACTACGGCGTGGAAACCCTGGCACATGATGCCACCACCTTGCAGCCCGAATACGGCACGCTGGTGCCGCTGCGCTACATGAATGAAGACCAGCATTTCAAGGTGGTTTCGGTGTCGGCGTTGTGCACTTCGCATTACTTGAACGACAGCGCCCGCCTGGGCTGGGCGATGCGCGAAGCGGTTGAAAAACATTACGACGGCAAGGTGGCGTTTTTGGCCAGTGGCTCGCTGTCGCACCGCTTTGCCCAAAACGGTTTGGCGCCTGAATTTGCCCACAAGATTTGGAGTCCGTTTTTAGAAAAGCTCGACGAGCAGGTGCTGCGCATGTGGGCCCAGCGCGAGTGGAAAGACTTTTGCGAGATGCTGCCCGAGTACGCCAGCAAGGGCCATGGCGAAGGCTTTATGCACGACACCGCCATGCTGATGGGCGCACTCGGGTGGACCGATTACGATGGCGGCGTGGAACTGGTCACACCCTACTTCGGCGCTTCTGGCACAGGCCAGTTGAACGCCATTTTTGAAGTCACGCCGCAAACAGGCCTGCACATTCCGGCAGCGCAAGCCAGTGCGGCAGCGGGTTTCCAAAACGTGTCGCGCCTGTAGTTGCGTCTGTAAAGAGTTGCCATGCCCCATCTTGTAATTTTGTACACCGCTCAGCTCGACGCTGAATTGAACATGACCACACTGTGCACTCAGATGGCCAACGCCATGCTGACGGTGAGAGACGAAGACGGTAAACAGGTGTTCCCCACGGGGGGCACCCGCGTGCTGGCTTACCCGGCGCCGCATTACGCCGTGTCGGACGGCGGGGCGGCCGGCCTTGCCGCCGGAGGAGATGGCGACTACGCTTTCGTTTACCTAAATGTGCGCATGGGACGGGGCCGCAGCCCCGCCACCCAGAAGCGCGCCGGGCAGACGCTGAGCGATGTAGCGCAAGCCTTCTTTGCTCCCGTTTTGGCGCAGCGCCACATTGGCATTACGCTGCAGATTGATGAAGGCCCCGAAGTGTTTGACGCCAAACACAGCAACTTGCATCCTCTCTTCAACAAGGCCTGACCCATGTTTGTACTTTCTGAAACCCAAATCCAGCAACTTGCCATCGAACTGAATTACGCCGAAAAATCGCGAACCCAGATCGAGCATTTTTCCAAACGTTATGCCGGCATGACGATTGAAGACGGTTACCGCATCAACCGCGCGTGGATGCAACTCAAATTCGCCGAAGGCCGCACCATGATAGGCCACAAGATTGGCTTGACCAGTCGCGCCATGCAGGTATCTAGCCAAATTGACGAGCCCGACTACGGCACGCTGCTCGACGACATGCGCTACACCTGTACGCCGGGCCAGGTACTGGAGATTCCCTTTGCAAATTTCATTGCGCCGCGCGTCGAGGTCGAGCTGGCCTTCATCTTAAAAAAAGAATTACGCGGCCCGCATGTGACGGTGGAGCAGGTGCTGGAGGCCACGGACTACGTCACCCCGGCCGTGGAAATCATTGACGCGCGCATTGAGCAGTTCGATCGCCACAGCAAAGTCATGCGCAAGGTGTATGACACCATCAGCGACAACGCGGCCAACGCCGGTATCGTTCTGGGTGCCGCGCAAGTCAATCCCTTGACTACCGACCTGCCTTGGTGCGGTGCGGTGCTGCGACAAAACGGCGTGGTCGAAGAAACCGGTTTGGCCGCTGGCGTGCAAGGCCACCCGGCCATCGGCATTGCTTGGCTGGCCAACAAGTTAGCGCCTTGGGGCGAGCATTTGCAAGCTGGCGAGATTGTGCTGGCCGGCTCGTTCACCAAGCCCGCACCCGCCAAAGTGGGCGATGTGTTCGATGTCGACTACGGCCCCTTGGGCCGTTTGGAATTCAAATTCGTTTAACCGGAGACTTTCATGAAAACACCTGTCAACTCTTTTAAACAAGCCCTGGCCGCGCGCCAAACCCAAATTGGTTTATGGCTCGGTTTGGCCAGCGCCTACAGCGCCGAGATCTGCGCCTGCGCCGGGTTCGATTGGTTGTTGGTCGACGGCGAACATGCCCCGAATGACCTGGCCAGCATCCAGGCGAATTTGCAGGCCATCGCCGCCTATCCGGGCAACCATGCGATTGCCCGCGTGCCGGTGGGCGATACGGTGATCATCAAACAATACCTCGATCTGGGTGTGCAGACCTTGTTGGTGCCGATGGTGGACACGGCCGAGCAGGCCGCGGCGATTGTGCACGCCATGCGTTATCCGCAAGACGATGGCCAAGGCGGTGTGCGCGGCATGGCCGGCGCGCGTGCCTCGCGCTGGGGGCATTACGCTAACTATGCCAAAGAGGCAAATGCGCAAGTGTGTTTGCTGGTGCAAGCCGAATCACAAGAGGCACTGAATAACCTGGACGCCATTGCCCGTACCCCGGGTGTGGATGGGGTTTTCATTGGCCCCGCTGATCTGTCGGCGTCCATGGGCTATGTGGGCAATTCCGGTCATCCGGTGGTGCAGGCCGCCATTGAAGACGCGATCGCGCGCATCTTGAAGGCCGGTAAGGCGCCCGGCATTTTGACGCCCGATGAAAAACTGGCGCAGCACTACATCGATCTGGGCGCGGTGTTTGTGGCTGTGGGCCTGGACACCAATTTGCTGATGCGCCACACCACCTCATTAGCTGCGCGCTTTAAGAGCGCCGCTCAGCCAGCTGATGCCACCGGCAAGGTGTACTGACATGGCCCTGCAATTACCGACCGTGCCCAGCTTGCAGGGCTGCGTCCATCCCGACGAATGGGCCGCCCGTGTGGAGCTGGCCGCTTGCTACCGCGTGTTTGCGATGCTCGGATGGACCGAGATGATTTACAACCACATCACTTTGCGCTTGCCCACCGCGGTTTGTGGTGCTGAAAAGCAATTTTTAATCAACCCCTTTGGTTTGCATTACAGCGAGGTCACGGCCAGTAATTTGGTGAAGATCAATTTGCAAGGTCAGGCGCTCGACGGCTCGCCCTATCCGGTCAATCCCGCTGGCTTTACGGTGCACGCGGCCATCCACGATGGCATGCCCGATGCCCATTGTGTGATGCACACCCACACCACAGCGGGTGTGGCCGTGGCCTGCTTGCAGGGCGGCTTGCAGCAAACCAATTTTTATACGGCGCAGTTGCACGAGATGGTGGCCTACCATGACTTCGAGGGCATCACCATCCACGCCGAAGAAGCTCCGCGCTTGCTCAAGAGCATCGGCGACAAGCCGGCGGTGATTTTGCGCAACCACGGTCTTTTGGCTTGGGGCCAAAACTTGCCGCACACCTTTGCGATTTTGTGGACACTGCAACGCGCTTGCGAAATCCAGATGGCCACCTTCAGCATGGGGGCGGCGATTCCCGTGTCCGAAGCGATTGCTGCCAGGTGCACACGCGACGCCTTGCAGTTCAACCCGAACCATGGTGCTGGCCGTGATGTGTTTGACGCTCTGGTGCGTCAAGTCCACCGCGTGGATGAAAGTTACAGCGTATGAAAATCTGTATTTATGGCGTGGGTGCCATTGGTGGCTGGTTGGGTGTGCATCTGGCGCAAGCCGGTTGCACCGTCAGCGCCGTGGCGCGCGGAGCTACTTTGCAGGCCTTGCATAACTCAGGTTTGACATTGCACCAAGGAGGCGTCACGCACACGGTGCAAGTGCAGGCCTCGGACCAGCCTGCGGATTTGGGTGTGCAAGACGTGGTGATCGTCGCCGTCAAGGCACCGGCACTGGCCGATGTGGCGGCGCAGATCGCGCCCTTGCTTGGGCCACACACGGTGGTTTTTACCGCCATGAATGGCGTGCCGTGGTGGTTTTTGCAAGGCTTTGGCGGTGCGGTGGCTGAGGGGCGCTTGCAAACCATCGACCCCACGGGAGAGATTGCACAAGGCATACCCGCAGCCCATGTGCTGGGCTGCGTGGTCCATGCCAGTTGTTCGCTCGATGCGCCGGGGGTGATTCGACATCACTTTGGCAACGGACTGATTGTGGGCGAACCCTCAGGCCAATCTACGCAGCGGGCGCAAGACTGGGTGGCGCTGCTGACCCGTGCCGGTTTTACCGCCACGCTGTCGCCGCAAATTCAAAAAGACATTTGGTTCAAGTTGTGGGGCAATATGACAGTGAATCCGATCAGCGGCATCACCGGCGCCACCACTGATGTCATTTTGAATGACAACTTGGTGCGCAATTTCATCTCCAGCGTCATGCTCGAGGCTAAGGCCATTGGCGCGCAGCTGGGCATTCCAATCGACCAGCAACCTGAAGACCGGCACGCGCTGACACGCAAATTGGGCGCCTTCAAAACCTCCATGTTGCAGGACGTGGAAGCGGGTAAAAGCATCGAGCTTGACGCCTTGGTCAGCGCCGTGCGCGAACTGGGCGAACTGACCCATGTGGCCACCCCGTTTACCGATGCCTTGCTGGGCTTGAGTCGCTTGCATGCCAGAGTTCACGGCCTGTACCCGGCACAATCGGAGCATGACCTCTGAACGCAAAGCCCTGACCGGCACCGCCTTTGCCACCTTGCTGCTGCTCGCCTTGATGATGGGGGGCAACCATGTGGCGGCGCGCTTTGCGTTCAACAGCGGCGTGGACGTGGTCACCGCGGTGAGCTGTCGTAGTGCGGTCACCGCCTTGGTGGTCGGCGTGCTGTTGTGGCAGCAAAAAGTTTCGTGGGTCACCACGGCTCGGCAGAAAAAGTTTTTGTTGCTGATCGGCGTACTGATTGCGGTGCAAAGCGTGTGCCTGTATTCGGCCGTGGCTTGCTTGCCCGTGGCCTTGGCCTTGTTGGCGTTCAACACTTATCCCTTATCCACCGCTTTGTGGGCGCGAATTTTATACGGTCATCGCGCCGAGCGTGCCGTGCTTTTGGCCATGCCATTGATGTTGTTCGGTTTGGCGCTGGCGCTCGATGTGCTCGGCGCCGCCTCGGGTTTGGGTGCGGCGGCGCACTGGAGCCAAATCGGTGCAGGCATTGCCTATGCATTGGCGGCCTCGGCGACTTTCGGTTTGGCCATGGTCTTGACCCAGCATGAGGTGGGTAGTCTGGACGGTCGTTTGCGAACCTTCTCGACCATGGGGTTGGTGGCGGTGTTTGCCATGTCCGTGGCCATGTCGCAAGGGGGATTTCATTTGCCTACTGCGCCGACCGGCTGGTGGGGCCTGGGTATGCTGACGTTTTTGTATGGGACGGCTTTCAGCATCATGTTCACCGTGTTGCCGCGCTTAGGCGTGGTGGGCAACTCGGCCATCATGAACGTGGAGCCGGTATTTGCCCTGGTTCTGGCCTGGGCGCTGCTGGACCAAGCCATTGCGCCCATTCAGGTGGCCGGTGCTTTGTTGGTGGTGGCCACCGTCATGGTGCTGGGACTGCGCAAGCGTTGAAGCCGCAACAGGGGTCCTGGTCCGATCAGTCCGGCTTGGCGTTTTTCAGTTGCAGGGCTTGGTCGTACAGGGTGTTTTTCGATTCACCACTGATCTCGGCCGCTAACTTGACGGCGGTTTTCAAAGGCAACTCGGGCAGCAACAACTGCAACACGCGCAGGCCATCGCCTGTGACCGCGACCGCAGGTACGTCGTGGATCACCAGCACAAATTCACCGCGTTGACGTTCAGGCTTGGCGGCGAACCAGGCGGGTAACTCGCTGGCGGCCAGGGTGTCAATCTGCTCAAACTGTTTGGTCAATTCGCGTCCCACCGTCACGCGGCGTTCGCCCAACACGATCAAGGCCAAGGCCAGGGCCTCGATGCGGTGCGGCGCTTCCAGCAGCACCATGGCGCGTTCTTCGCTGGCCAAGGCGTGCACGGCGTGCTGGCGCTCGGCGGTTTTGCTGGGCATGAAGCCGACAAACACAAACCCGTTGCCACCGGTCATGCCCGAGGCGCTCAGCGCGGTGGTGACGCTGCTGGCGCCGGGCAGGGGCAGTACCCGAAAACCCGCTTGACGCGTCGCGTCCACCAAACGCGCACCCGGGTCGCTGATGGCTGGCGTGCCGGCATCGCTCACATAGGCCACGCGCTGGCCTTGGGCCAAACGCGCCACCACGGTTTGTGCCGCTTCGTGTTCGTTGTGCTGGTGCAGTGCCAGCAGCTGGGCGCTGCTGCGGTCAATGCCATAAGCGCGCAAGAGCTGCTGGGTGTGGCGCGTGTCTTCGCAGGCGATCACGTCGCACAGACTGAGCACATGCAAAGCACGCAAAGTGATGTCGGCCAGGTTGCCAATCGGGGTGGCGACCACATACAGTGTGTGGCTGGGATGGTTTTGGTGCGCGCTGGTGTCATGCGCTGCAGCCAAAGCCCGCGACCAGGCCGTCGCCCCTGAGCCCGAAACGGGCGTGGGGGTGGCGTCAGGGGCCTGGGCGGCGATCTCATCCGAAGCAGTCAAGGGAGGCAAAGTCAATGGAGTTCCTCAATAAAACGCAGACCACCAAGTCCAAAGGGGGTGCCGCCGAAGAAGAGGCTTTGGCTTATTTGCAGGACCGCGGCTTGCGTTTGTTACAGCGCAATTATCGGACCCCGGGGCGAGGCGGTGGTGAAATTGATTTGATCATGCATTTACCAGACAGCACGGTGGTGTTTGTCGAGGCTCGAAAACGGGCAACCCGGTCCTTTGGTGGCGCCGCCGCCAGCGTGGGGGCGATCAAGCAACGGCGCATCATTTTTGCAGCATGTCATTGTTTGATGCGGTGGTGTCGCTTGCCGCCGACCCGTTTTGACGTGGTGGTGGTCGAATCCGAGGGTATTGAATGGCTGCAAGCCGCATTTGACGGCGGCGGCGTCTGAACCCTTTACAGGACAGACACCCTGAAGCGTTATCATCGCAGGCCATGTTAGACCTTCGTATACAGCAGCATTTCATTGACAGCGCCGACCTGCAATACCAGGCGGCAGAGCCTTTGGTCAAGCCAGTGGAAGCCGGTGTCCATGCCTTGTTGGCCTGCGTCACCAGCGGCGGAAAAGTCTTGGTAACCGGCTGGGGCGGTACGGCCGCGGCAGCGCCTTATTTCGCCAGCCTGTTTGTCGGCGGCTTTGAGCGTGAGCGCCCCGAGTTGGCGGCCCTGGCCTTGACTGCAGAGGGGGCCCCTTGGGCCGCCTTGCCTGACGATCAGGTCTTGGCGCGTCAAGTGCGTGCGCTGGGTCACATGGGCGATGTGCTGATGGTTCTAACTTCGACCGGCGATGAGCCGATGTTGCAGCAAGCAGTGCGCTCTGCACATGAACGCGACATGACGGTGATTGCCTTGACCGGCAAAGGCGGCGGGGCCTTGGCCAAATTGTTGCGCGAGACGGATGTGCATGTGTGCGTGCCTCACGATCGGGCGGCGCGAATTCGTGAAGTGCAGCAGTTGGTGCTGCACTGTCTGTGTGATGGGGTAGATGCCCAGTTGTTGGGTGAACAGGAGTTAAGTGAATGAACGCATCAATTCAAAAAAGCATGGGCACGGCTTTGACCGCCATCGTGTTGCTGTCGGGCTTGTCGGCTTGCGCCCCCCTGATTGTGGGCGGCGCGGTGATGACCGGTATGGTGGCGGTGGACCGCCGCACTTCCGGCATCCAACTGGAAGACGAAGGCATTGAGCTGCGCACATCGCAAGGTATGCGCCAAAATTTGGGTGGAAACGCACACATCAATGTGACCAGCTACAACCGCCAGGTGCTGTTGACTGGCGAAGTGGCTACGGCCGCACAAAAAGACATGGCTGATAAATTGGCGCAAAGCCAAGAAAACGTCAAGGCCGTGGCCAATGAGTTGACAGTGCAAGCGGTCAGCTCGCTGACGCAGCGCTCCAACGACATCATCATCACCGGCAAACTCAAGGCGCTGTTTGTCGATGCCAAAGACTTGCAGTCTTATGCTTTCAAAGTCGTGACCGAGAACAGCGTGGTCTACCTGATGGGCCGCGTGACCAGCCGTGAAGCCCAGCGCGCCACCGATATTGCGCGCAGCGTCAGCGGCGTGACCAAAGTGGTGCGCGTGCTGGACATCATTTCGGAAGAAGAGCTCAAGCGTTTGAGCGCGCAGACTTCTGCCAAATAAAACTCCCCATTTAGGCGCTTACGCCGTAATGCAAAACGCCTGCTTGAAGCAGGCGTTTTTGTTTCAGATGCGCCCAGCATGGGCGCATACCTGGTGTGCCCGACATGGGCGCATACCTGCGGGTGCAAGTCCCGCTGCGAGCTGGTCACAGTGAGCAAAGTGAAGCGCAACTGCGTGAGGGCGACCGAGCGTGGGGAGGAAGCGTAGAGCGTAAACCACGAGCTGATGAACAAGAAC